>JAFLUJ010000029.1 GCA_022511485.1 Oscillospiraceae bacterium
GTTTTCCCCAGTAAGAGTACAGAAATAATTTTCCAAATTATGATTTACATTATTGTTCACAATATATTATTCATGAATTACCCTGTTCAGCAGCCCCGCTTTATTTTATTCAGCTTCTGAAAATTCGTATAGGGGCAATGCGCCCTCTGAACGTAAAATGGATTTTTTATTTTTCTTCTGATTGTAGAGGTAATTGTCCGCCTGTGCAAGTATCTTTGAAAGCTCCACGTCCTCGCCGCAGTTAAAGGCGTAAACACCGACGCTCATATGGACAATATAGGGCTTGTCATGACCTTTGTTTAAGTTATCCGAAGCCTTTTGTATACGTGAGCGTACGATATTAACTATCTCATCCTCTGTGCTTTCGCCATCTACCATTGCAAATACGGAAAATTCATCTCCGCCGATACGTCCGATAATATCAGAGCTTCTGAATGAATCACTCAGTATCTTTGCTGCGCTCTTTATGGCGAAATCTCCGTCCTCATGACCGAAGGTATCGTTAATTATTTTCAGACTGTCAAGATCCGCGAAAATAACCATAGCCGCCTTTCCTTCATTAACAGGGGAGGATATTACACTATTCGCCTGTGCAAAGAAGCCTCTGCGGTTATAAACACCGGTAAGCTCGTCAAGCTTGGAAACTGTATCAAGCTGAAGATTTTTTTCTTTTATCTGTGCAAGGGTCTGTTCAAGCTCAAGCCGGATGGCTTCCTTATCCTGAATAAGCCGGAGTATTTTCATCGCCGCACAAAGCTGAGCAGCAAGTGAGCTGACATAGTAGAAATACTCGTCCTCGATCTCACTCAGGAAAAGTCCGTAGTGATCCTCATTGAGGAAAATTGCCGAAAGCACCATAGTAAGCTGTCTGTCAGTGGGTATATACTGATGATTGAACAGATGACGTATGGAAAGCTCCTGATCCTCGGTAGGAATGATCTCCGAAACATCGCCGTTATGGTAGGATTTCAGAAGCACCTTTGCCGGAGGCTCCCATAGCTGCCCGTTTTTGTGGGTTATGGTATCCTGAAAAACGTAAATATAGCTGCTTTTCATATTAAGACGCGTCAGCTTGTCGGTAACAGAACCATAGCTGGAATCATCATAGCTGTCAAAAAGAAGCATATCCTTTGTTATGGAGTTTGACTGCCATGTGAGGAAGTTCACATCATCCACTCGTTTTTCACAGTATGTTACGCCCGCTTTTACAAGCATCTGGTACATACTTATAAAGATCAGAGCAATAGCTTTCTTATCATCGCTGCTTTCCAGACCGGATGAAAAACGCTGGCTCATATAGTCGATCACAGTGCATAATCTGTCATGGTCAACATATTTCATATTTTTAACGGTAAGCAGATCCTCAAAACCGCCCGGAATATATTCCTTAGCTTCTTTAGTAATAGCAATACCGCCCTGACCGTCAGATCTCAGGACCTTGAAAATATTTCTGAAATACTCGGTGAACTCTTCCTTGACCTCGGATACAGCACTGCTGGTCTTGTAATTGTCAAACAGGTACTTAGTCATTGCCGATACAGCCTGCTCATCAGAGCGGCACCAGCAATGGTTAAATACGAAAATATCACTGTATGTATTATTTCCGGTATCAGAATGCTTGCTGCACCCGCAGGAACGCCGTTTTACCATTAATGAGCGCACCTGTCTGCTTTTAAGCGAGCCTCCGTTTTTGAGAGCCTGACACTCGATCACAGCGTCATATCCTATCTCGGAAGCGTCTGCATTTACCGTTGTAAGCGGAGGCGCAAGAGTAGCTGCGTCCGGCGTGTCATCAAATCCGGTGACAAGAATATCCCGTCCTACTTCTATGCCACGCTTTTCAAAGACCTCATATGCACCCAGTACCATGGCGTCATTTGCAAAAGCAATTGCCTCCAAGTCGGGACAGCGGTCTAAAAGCTCTTCGACCGTTTCCTGACTATAGGGTGAAAATCTTCCGTATACTATCCTGTCTTCTTCCACAGGTATGCCATGCTTTTCAAGAGTTTCTTTATAAACGCTCAGTCTTTCAATAGCATCGCCGTTTGTTTCCGGACCGCTTACAAATCCTATTTTTTTACACTTGTGTTCAGTAATGAGATGCTCGATACACTCCCGTATGCCGCTTTTGTTGTCGAAGCAGACTGACGGGTATCCCTCGATCTCACTGGCAAGAGTGATTATAGGGATATTTCCCAGACTATCCAGAAATTCTTTTTTTCTTTCATAAGAAAGGGAGCTTCCTATAGTTCCTGCAAGAACAAGAAGCACATCTATATCCTCGGGAAAGGCATATGAAAACAGAGTATTATATTGATATTCATATTTGGTACGTTCCTTGTCAGCATAAACGCCCTCAATGTATCTTCCGGGAAAAATAAACAGATTTGCATCGATCTCCCTTGCTCCGATAATTGCTCCCCGGCATACAGCTCCGGCAAAATCGTCTTCAAGGTGACTTATCATCAAGCCGATATTAAGACGTCTGTCCATACAGTTCCCTCCTTTATATATAAAAACACATTGTAATTATATCACAATTTAATTTTTCTTAAAAGCGCAAATGTTATATTTTCTATGAATAAACGTTTAAGGCAATATCGGAAAGATCCCGGAGAATTTCCTCCGGGATCTGGATCATAGTATATTTACCGGATACGCGGGTATCCGGAGCGAAACAGTATCAGGCAGGGATCTATTTAGGAAAAACCGTAAAATACCTGACAGGTGCTGCAAGAGTGTCTGCAAGTTCAAATCTGACCTTATCTTTAAATTCGCTTTTCGTGAAATAATGCATATAACATTCCAGCATATGCATATCGCTGGCAGTCCTTCCTTCCAGCTTGAACTGGTTGAATCCCATAGGAAGATACTTTGATTCGATGTCCTCTGGAGAAATATATGTTATATAATTTCTGATCGTAAATATGTTATTGGATCTGTACTGACAAGGAAATTCCTTTATCATTACATTCTCACTGGGTATTCCAAGGGGACTCTGTGCAGCGGCGCAGACCTTTATCTGATATTCTCCCTCATAACGGTAATGCTCACCGCGTCTCTGACAGTTAGGCTGGCAGCAGGCATTAATAAGTATCTCACACCTTGATTTGTCATTGATAAGTGCAAGGTCGTCAAACTTATTGTTCCAGTTGTAATCCAGGACTACAAGATTATAATCCTTATCAAGCTCGGCGTTAAGATCGTTCATATCCCTTATTTCCTTGCAGGTAGATGAAGTTATCTTATAGTTCGGATAATTTTCCCTGATATACTGCTCAAGTAAAGGAGACATAACAATAACCTGATTCATACCGTTGTCAGCCATCTTCATTATCTCATTGCAGACTTTATCGCTGAGATGCTGTTCGGTTATATTGGGATTTGTAAATGTAAACCTTAGAGGTATCCCTCTGCTGTTATATTCGTGAAGTATCTTTTTGTTCAGCTCGGGATAATATTTTCCCGGGATACATCTTCCGCCGTTCCATACTGCACCGTCAAAGCTGCCGAAAACAGAAGCGATCTTTATACCCTCCCTGAAATATTCGGGATGCTGTTTCATATAGTCAAAAACCAGCAAATTAAGAGTGTAGTGTGCCGTAAAGCTTGGGATATGATAGTTTATTTCCATTTTAAAACACCTTTCATTTGGTTTCATTAAAGAGGGCACAGGACAAAACATCAGCTCTCTTTTACACAAACATTATTATAGGCAACACCGCACACTGTCAGCGTCTGCCGCCTCTGCCTCCTCCGCCGTGGCTTCTTCCGCCATGACTGCTGTGGTGACTGCCTCCGCTGCTGTGACTGCTTTCATCGCTTATTCTTGTGCGGGTGGTAAACTCTCTTATAAAAACATCCCGTCTGTTGTATATGTTTATAGAGTTTCCGTTAAGGTAGATATTAGGCGGTGCGGCATGATGAAATTTATAATTGCTTGTCACAATGACAACTGCGATCACCGCTGCAATTATTCCCGGGATAGGAGAAAATCTGATACCGGACGAGGAGTGTCCCGGATCGTAGTTCTTTCCCTTTGCTCCGATATTGCTGTCAAGCGGAACTGTCCCATTCTTATAAAAATATTCCAGATAATAATAGAATTGTTCAAGATTTCCTACATCGTCATAGTTCATATATTTTTTTTCGCAGGCGTCCATCATAGTGTCAAAACGGGAGGTATTAAAGTAGTTCAGCACATCTCCGTCCATAGATATAAAACGGTAGTCAATGTCAATAAGATACACTACCGATGACGAATCGCTGCCGAAAGTATCGTCATAGTATTTCTCGGCATAGTCTATTGCACGTGAGCCGTTAGTGCCAAGACCTATGTCTGTAGTTACAACAGCGATATTCCATCCGGTAAGCTCTGAGACCCTTTCCTGCTTCTCTTCAAGCTGCTTTTTTTCGCTTTCACTGAAAAGTCCTGCACGGTCGTCAATGCCGGCAGAATACGCTGAGACCCGGAGCGTAAAAGCTATAACGCATATAAGGACCGCAGTGACAGCAGACAATATTTTTCTCATGCCAGAAACGCCCCCCCTAAAAATCCGAAAATAAGGAATAACGCCGCAGCCAGAGCCAGGGTCTTTCCCCATGAAAGCGGAGGTATCCCCGCCAGCTTTCCGGTCTGACCATTTATTGCAAAAAAGTATTTTTTATCCTTGTGGATGTAGGTCATGAACCACACCGGCAGCATTGCATAATGCCAGTTTGCCTGATCTACCTTAAGCTGGAAATTTACAGGCGACACCGAAGTATATCCGCGTATATCGTCCATAAGAGCCTTCTTAGCTCCATCCTCCATGCGTTTGCGTATTCTGGGAAATACCTCGTTTCTGTCGACGTCGTATTTATCGGCGTAAAAGCCGCTGAAAAAGTTCATTGAAAAGGGGACAAAGTCGTTGTAATTGAAGGGTTCAACAGCGTCCATAAGAGCGTCGTCAAGCTTTTTTGAACCGTCTGCCGGAACTCCTCTGTATTCCATTTTTGCAGCACGTTCAACGGTATACACTCTTGTATGGGTTATACGGTAATCTCCTGAACGATGGGAGGAGATATTTTTTGCATCGCAGACAACAGAAGCGTCTATCTTGCAGTCTGCAAGCCAGAAGGGAACATACAGTCCCACCATCTTTTCAAGCTGTCCTTTTGATTTGAAATCTCCCGGCAGAAACCATTTTTTAGAACACCAGTCATGGAAAGCTCTTTCCGCCTGCTCGCGTGTGTATTTGAACGGGATTATCAGTTCCGGCTGAAGCGCTCCGGAGACTCTTCCTTTGAGTGTTACCGCATTATGGCAGTAGTGACAGAAGGAAGCGGCAGTATTTTCGTCCGTAACTATCTCCGCTCCGCAGGACTGGCATATGTAAAGGTTTGTATGCTCGCTGAAATCGTTTGCAGGAGCATCGGTATCTGTTTTGTTCTGCGGATTAACAGCACCTATCTCTGATTCGGAAAATTCTGAATCACAGAAATCGCAGACAAATTTTTGCCTGTCCGCTTTAAATTCGACAGTTGCACCACAGTTCGGACATTTAAGCTGTAAAGCTTCGCTCATGGGACTGACCTCCTGATCATTTCTTTTTTTTCGTGAAAATTCCTGCCAGAACAGCACCGATGATAAGTCCGGCAGCAGCAATGACAATTATCAGATAAGTATTTGCTGATACATTTCCTGTATCAGGTATTGCTGTGAGAACATTAAAAAGCATTACCAAGCTCCTTTCACTTGTCATTAAAAACATTATAACACTTTTTTTTGAAAATAGCAAGCTAAATCATAATTTGCGCGCCTAAGGCTTTTAAACTTTTTTAAAATGTCCAATGTAAACAATTATATACACAATTGTTATCTAAAGTTGGTTGAAATAGCCTCCGTTTAGTATATAATAGTTTACAAAGGGTGTGATTTGAATGATTAGTATGAATCTCATAAGTCTTAGGAAAAAAAATAACCTCACGCAAGAGGATGTAGCCGAAAAAATAGGAGTGTCCCGTCAGGCAGTGGCAAAATGGGAAAAGGGAGAAAGCGTCCCGGATATGTACAACTGTATTGCTCTTGCCAAGCTGTTTGACGTAACTATAGACGATCTTGTGCAGTATTCTGAGAAGGATTCAGGAATGCCGCTTCCTCCCAAGGGGAAGCACTTTTTCGGATCGGTAACTGTGGGAGAACGGGGTCAGATAGTTATCCCCAAGCGTGCAAGGGAGATATTCCACATTAATCCCGGAGACAAGGTTGTCATTTTAGGAGACGAGGACAGGGGACTTGCAATTGCGCCGCAAAAGACCCTGATGGAATTTATCGCCTCAGTCAGCAGTGTTTTCAAGGGAGAGGATCAGAATGACTGAAAGAAAAAACTATATAGATAATATCCGCCGGGGGACGGTGGTCTTAGTTATCCTCTATCATGTTTTTATATGTTCAACAGCATAGGGATAATAAGCTATGGGGACTGTTTTTCGCAGTCCCCATTTTAGTCAATACACGCAAAAATTGAATCAGCCTTCCTCCGATGAATTAATAGTATCGTTAAAGTCAGCAAGCATTTCGGACTCGGATTCCAGCTCACGGAAAAACAATTCCAGCTTTATATCAAGGAAGCTATTGTCCGACGGAACAAGATCCTGCGGCTTCAAGCCTCTTATATATTTTTGCATTGCCTTTTGCAGAGCCTTTTCAGTGTCGTGCAGTCTGTCTATCCTCTCATTGGTCTTTTCAATGAAATTATCCAGAGTAAGACCCTCTCTGCTGAACAGCGAATTATTCTCCCCCGAATAAGGTACATTCTCATTTGTTATAGATGAAAACATTTTTGCATATTTGTTGAATTTTCTGCTCAGTATGTCTCCCCAATTGCCCAGAGCTTCGCCCTCCTGAGACCTGCTTTGCAGCTCATCGGATGAAACACCCAGTATTTCACCGATGTCTGCTGTTCCCTCAGCATATTCATCTTCCGAAATACTTGCGATATAGTCTTCATATTCAACCTCTCCGGTATATCTTCCGATATACTTGTCATATGTCCTTGATTCAGCTTTGGACATGGCTTCCATCAGGTCGCTTCTTGATATATATCCCTTATTTAAATTTTTTCCCGCAGCAGCTATCCAGCCATATCTGTCCCTGGCAATGTATATCTTATCCCCGTAGGTTCTATCGAGTATATCCTGATAATACTTCCGTTCATTCTGATACTTTTCAACGCCCTTTATACCAGCCTCTGAACGGTTGACCTCATCCCGGATCATTTTCTTCATTTCCCAGTAGCTTGCCGAAGCCTTTTCAAAATTGCTGTATCCTGCCATTTCACTTGCTTCGCGGATCATCTGCTCCACCTGAGCCTTTTCTGCTTCGCTTGCTTCAAGATACCTTTGACCGAATCTGCTCAGATCAAGCTTGTCATACCTTCTGATCCCGGATAACGGTGCAGGAGCATTGTTTCCCGCCGTCTTATTATTCTGTGCAGCACCTGTCCCCATGGCTGCCTTCAAGCTATTTGCATTAAAATTTGCACCATTGATCGTCATAATGAGTTCCCCCTCTTTTTGACAATTACGCTATTTCAGATCTCAGCGGAACAGATCCTCATTGCTGAGCCAGTAGTCATAGTCACCTGCCGATGCCGTCCTTGACGCAAACGCTGCTTTCAGAGTGTATCTGCTGTTTTTCGTCAGCGTCGGGTCAGCTTTTGTTCCAAGCTTGATATTTCCGTCATTAGTGTAGATTCCCTTTCCGTCATATCCCATATGAGAAACATTATTGGAGATCCCCTCATCAGAAAGTAATCTTTTTATCATGGCAGCAAGCTGCTTTGAGGGAAATCCATAGGATTTCTGTGCATCAAAGCTTCTGTTGAACTTCTCGGCACTGAGTGCCTTTTGCAGAAGTGAATTTGCTCCTCCGATATTTCCTTTTTCATCTATATACAGCTTTGAAATATCCTGTCCGAAACACTTTTTAAGCGCATTTGCAAATTCAGGATAATAGGAAGGAGCTATATTGCCATTCATTATTCCTGAGCTTTTTCCGATATAGTCCAGCGTGCCCGTCTTATCCATTCCATCCAGTACCGCCTGAAGACTATCCCGGTATTTTTCGTCGGATATACTCGTAATTACAGCCTTATCGGAGTTAATATCGTAGTCAAACTCAAAGCTTATGTCCTTTGGTATTCCAGCAGCTCTGAGCTTTTTTTCAAGGCTGCTGTTAAATTTTTCACAGGTATCTGTCAGATCCTTTAAATTCTTGCTTGCTCTTAAATTATAATCATTCGTATTTGCAGACGACGTCCCCGTCTGAAACTTATCTGCTATGCTTCCTGTTTGTCCGTTCTTGATCGCACCCTTGAAAGAATTCAACGCATTTGGCAATTTACCGGAATAGACCTTTGCATCAAGGCTTTTTCTGAGCGCAAAGCGATTTACGCCTTTTATTCCCAGTCTTGCAGCAGAATATATTTTAGAGGTCAACTGGTAATTCCTTCCTCCGCCGCCTATTCTCATTGACATAATAAATGACACCTCTTTTTATTCTTCGTCAGACTGTTATATAAAAATAATACTATATATAACACAGTCCTTTACTATATATATCGGCAGGAAATTTAAAAACTTTAGTATTTTTTGAAAAAAAATTTATTGTATATAATAAGAATCCACCGGCTTAGCCGGTGGTTTTT
>JAFLUJ010000011.1 GCA_022511485.1 Oscillospiraceae bacterium
ATTTACAATTTAATGCTCCCGGTAAATATACAAGACAGTTTAATCAACTACTATGCATCGTATTTAAGCTGATATCGACCCTGATGCTTCAACACCTTTACTGTCCTTATAATCTTTCAATGAAAAATTAACAGCCAACGCAACTCCTTTTTTAGGAACAGTAGTTCCTGAATAATCTAGTTTGTAAGTGCCTTTTCCATTAATGGTAAGTGGACTTGTAGAATAAGATGTACAATTTACACTAACATATGCACCGCTAATATAAGTGTAAAATTGGTTTGAATTAACCGTAATATATCCTTGACCTGTTGATGTTGTAGCATCAGAATCACTTAATATATTTACACTAGAAGGTGCACCATCCGCATAGCGAAGAGAATAAGCACTTGCGTTCGTTGCAACAATTGAAACTGATGCAGCACAAGCAATTAAAGCTGCTATAATTTTTTTAAACTTAAGCATTTTATACCTCCGATTTTTTTGATATGTAACAATATGTTGTACAACCATTTGTTACTAGGTTTAAACTGAACATTCAGAAACGTATATATCAACACCTCGCCTATCTGCTGCGAGACTATTGATACCTTAAAGTTTGATCGTATCAGATTTTATCACTGCCAAACTCTGCACAGCAGGGATAAAATCCAATAACTGTTTTGCCTCAACCATTTTCAGCCCGCCTTGTTCTGATATTCCATCACAATATCAGAACCTTCTCAGCTTTTTGATTTTTTCTGATTCTTTAGGCTGAAACCGCCATAAAAAGCAAGATGAATTAACAGATTTTTCTGTAAATCTCATAGCAGTACGAGAAATAGCTCTAAGTACTGTTTTTTTGCTATTATTATAGTTCATAATATGATCCTCCTTTCCTTTTTTGCTTTACAATTTCAGTTTACTTTTTTTGATAAATTTTGTCAAGGAGGTTTACACAAAAGATAGAATTTTGCTTTAAAAAAAGAAATATGAACGCAAGCTTAATATAAAGTTCACGTTCAATCAACATTTAACTATATAATTGGCAACGTAATTTCAGCTCTGAAATATTTGCTGTTATAAATTGTCATAAATACGCCTTCGTACTTCTCCACCGAAAATTTCACACTTTTTAAACCGACACCTGAATGATTTGGCTTTGTCGAAAGTAAATTTTTATTTTCTGTTTTCAAAACCCCGTTGTAGCTGTTTTCAATATTTATAAGAATAAAATCATTCACGCGAATTATGCTCATTTCTATATATTTTCTGCCAACAACCTTATCACATGCTTCAATAGCATTATCCCATAAATTAGCAAAAATTGCAGTTATATCGAAATCATCTACAAAGTCTATAGGAACATCTTCAGCCGACATAATTATTTCAATTCCCTTAGATTTTGCATAAGACATTTTTTGACTTACAACAACGCTTAATATTTTATTAGAACATTTAAAGCCTCCAAATAATTCATCCATTCGATTATAAACATCTGATAAATACTGATCTTGGCTAGCATCATTAAGCCCATTAACAACCATAAGGTGTTTTTTTATATCATGTATGATTGCTCTGGATTCCTCATACTTATGACTCATTTCGGTATAATTTGACAAGTGCATTTCATTAAGCCGTTCTGCTAATGATAATTCATATCTATACTTGTACGCTTCTGAAACCTGACTTAAAACATATGCTAAAAACAAGTTAATAAGCAAAAAACCTATCAGCAATATAAGAATATTTACACCGCCATGTCTGTTTGTTATTTCTCCTGCATAAGCGGTCACTGTCCAAATTTCAAAAAATGTCATTATTATCATAAACGCTGCAATTTTAATTTGAACACCTTGAAAACTGATTTTCTGTATAAATGTTATATAAATTTTATAGAATGCAAACATAAGAATAATATTAAAAATATCGCTTCCAAACGTAAGTTGATTATTTGACAATATTTCATTTAATGTGTTTCCTTCAATAGCAGACCACATTGAAACAGTAATGGCATCGCTGAATATAAACATAAACCATAATAATAAGTTATGAAGCCATATTTTTTTTATTTGTGACTCAAACAATATGATACAGACTGCGTTCACGGAAATAAAAGAATAAAACATATTTATATACGGATTCCCTATTTGATTAACGCATATCATTAGTAAAACAGCAATGAAATATCCGATTATATAGTATCTCTTTTTTTCATATTTGCATCTATAAATATTTTTATAAAATAAAAAAATCAATAAATTAGAAATAATGGTAATTATACTTTGACTGATAAAAGATATAATTTCACAATTCATACAATAAACCTCACACTCTCATAAAGTTATGCAAACTTTCCTTAAATTCAATCCGCTTTTTATAAGAAAGCGGTATATCACTACCATCCTTAAGATATACTTTATCAAGTCCCTTTGCAATAGATTTCACCTGCATAAGATTTACAATATACCCTTTATGTGTATAAGTAAATTGTGATTTATCTAATTTGTCATAAATCTCATATAAATTACCCTTAATTGGGATTTCTTCATCAAATGTTTTTATAATAATATTTCTCTGCCCTTTATATTCAAAATAAAGTATTTCATCAGTATTTTGAATAAGTTCATCGCCCGATCCGGTTCTTACTTGTATAAAATCATCACGTGTCTTTTTATCAAGTTTTTTAAAATCACGCAAAACTACTTCAATATTCTCATATTCAAACGGTTTTACAACAAAATCAAAAGCGTGAACTCTATGCGCACGTTGACTTTCGTCAGCAAAGCTCGTTATATAAACTATCGGAATAGTCATATCTCGTTCTTTTAGCAATTTGCCAACCTCTAAACCGTCAAGCCCATGCATTTTAATATCAAGAAAAACAAGATTAAATTTAACATCAGAATTGACAAGTGCTTCACCATTGTAGAATTTATACACTTTAAATTCTATATGCTTATCAATACCAAATCTTAAAACACACGATTCAATTTTGTCAACTATGTATTCTTCATCATCACATATTGCAATTTTCAGCATACCTATACCTCCTCACTGTGCTTACAATTTTCGCCTATTTTCTCCATTGTAGCACAAATTTTTTGGGAAGTAAATAGAGCCATGAAAAAATTTCCCTATGAAATGACTAAAATGTTACACAAAATACTTAGCCCTTGGTCATATATTTTTGCCTAAATGTGGTATAATAATATTAGTTTATGATCTTTCGCAAAGGGTAAAAATTTGCGAAAGGATTTTTTAATGTAATTGAACGGCGATACCGCAGGTTTTAACGATACCGCCGATATTTATCAAGCTATTTCTTCTTCGTCAAGCTCTCCTATTGCTGTCCTCATTTCATAACCAAAGTCTATATGCTCATTTCTCAGCTTATAGGAGAGAGTCAAAACACTTCTGAAAAGCTCCGATCTGACAGGCAGGAGCATTTCCATCTCCTCCAGTATGGAAAGAGCCTGTGCCTTGTCTCTGCAATCCAAAGACTGCAAAAGCGCCCTTTCGTCAATAGTAAGTCTACTCATTATTTCATTCCTCCGATCATAATTTAGGCTTTTTCTGCGGCTTCGGCTTTTCCTTTTCGGGAACTGCTGTTGCTTTTTCTTTTTCGATACTTTTTTCAATAGGCTTAAATTCTTTAAGCGGCTGAAAACTAAGGTCATCAACATAATATGCCTTGTTGTCCATCACGATAACATCAGAAACGCTCATAGAATGACCTGTGAAATCTTCGGGACGGTGTAAGTTAAATTTCTCAAATATAGCTTCCAGTTTATCCACAGTTTTTTTCCCGCTGTGCAAATCAAGCATTGAAAAATCTCCGTCATAGGTTTTTTCATACCTTGAAAAATCAGGCTTTAGACCCTTTTGGGCAAGTTCTTCAAGTGATACAAACCGTATATCCCGATTTTCTGCGCCGCCTTTAAGTTGGTAAATCTCAAAGTCAGGTGTCTTAGGCTCAGGAGATTTTTGCGGTGCTGTTTCAGTAACAGTCTGCTCCTTTGCCGGACGACTTTTTTGAATTTCCGCAGATATTTCACCAAGCGTTTGCGGGTGAACTAATTCACATTGTACTGTGTTCTTCCTGCTTTCAAATATTTCAATCATAGCCTTTTTCGCTTCGGCTATCGTTGAAATATTGGTTTTTGCCACTGAGATCGCTCCGTCCGCCCCCATAGCACTTATTTCAAATTTGCGGTCACTTGTCTGACTGACTGCATAATACTCAACAGGCTTTTCAATTACCCCTGCTTCATTCTTACGCTCCTGCAATTTAGCTTTTGCAGCTTTCAATGCTACCTCATTTTCAAGAGAATAGGTCTTTTCCGATAATAGATCGTACTCCGATTTTGATACATCAATCTGTCCGATTTTCCCCTGGGTGTCAACATAGTCTGCATTTATTCTCGATACCTTTTCAAAAAAGTCCTTTGGTAATAAATTTGACCTTTTTACTTCATTGTCATATGAAGCGTTGTCAAGCCAGCCTATGCCCTCAACAAAATACTCATTTACCGAGGACATATAGTGATGTGTTTCAGGAATACCTCTGTGATCGTCACGAAGCTCCACACGCTCACTGGAATAAAGGAACTTATCATCATAAATTGACGGTAATTTTGCTTCGGGAGCAAGCTCCAATTCCTTTATCTGTTTACGAGCCTCATTAATAAATCCCTCAAGCACCGCAGGGTGTGTCTGGAAAACAGGAGCATACTGCCTTTGTGGTACATCAATGCCTTTAGCCCACTCCTTATTTGCCGGAGAAATTCTATTGTCATAATCGTGATTAACAACATATTCAGCTAAAGCCCTGCTGACCTGTTCTGTGCCATAGTCCTTTATTACCGAAGCTGCCGCCTTATCCAAGTGATAACGATACAACTCAAAGTTACTTTCGGATATTGCATTGTCAATGGCTTTTGCGATATTAGCGGGCTTTTTTACGGCAGGAGCAGTATTATCCCGATCATAACTTGCCTTGACCTTTTCAACCGCAGCTTCATATTTAGGAATGTCAGCCTTATTTATAGTAATAGTGGTGACTGTTCCTTTTTTCATACCGCTAAACTTTACACCGTCCTCATCAAGCTGTTTTGCAATATTCTCAGCGTGACGGTTTTTCAGGTCAGTGAAATATTTCAGTTCCGACTTATCGCCCAACTCTGTATAAGGAGTATTTCCGATAACATTGGACTGTACCTCGGCAGACTTGTCCTGTTCAGGCAAGTTTTCATTCAATGAAGCTTTATCCTGATTGTAGCTTGCCTTTACCTTTTCAGCCGCAGCTTCATAAGCGGGAATGTCAGCTTTATTGATCGTTATGGTAGTATCAAACCTCTTTTTCATACCGCTGAATTTTATACCGTCAGCTTCAAGCTGCTTGGCAATATTTTCAGCGTGACGATTATTCAATTTTCTGTAATACTGCAATTCCGATCTGTCGCCTAATTCCGTGTATGGCGTATTTCCTATGAACGGATTAGGCGTGTCATTTCCGTCCTGCAAAGCTTCTTCTGCCCTGCTCTGCTCATATCCTGCAATTACCTTTCTGACAGCGTTATCGTATTTTGGAATATCTTCCTTATTAATGGTAATAGTAGTAGTCCATTCTTCTTTAACACCGCTGTACCTAATACCGTCCTCGTCAAGCTGTTTTGCAATATTTTCAGCGTGACGGTTTCTGATCTTATCATAAAATTGCAGTTCGGACTTATCTCCTAATTCACGGTATGGAGTATTTCCGATATTCTCTTTTGGCTTTTCAATCTTAGGATTTTCAAATTCAAGCTGTGCAGTATACTGATATTCAGACAGATAAATCTTTGCCGTATCAGGAGCATTTGCAATGTCCTCACGGTTTTCCACCATAACACCGTCAATAAATACGTCCAAATCCTTGTCCCACATTTCCAGAGCAACTTCCTTAGAAACGGGTATCAGATTTTTGTTCTGTTCAGCGGTCAAATCTGCACTTGGCTCTTTTTCAATGCCAAAATATCCGTCAAAGCCCTCAATGTCTGAACGGTCAAGAGCCTGTCCCTCTGTATTGTCGGGATAAAGCAGATATACAGCTTCGCCCCTGTCAAACGCTTCGAGGGCAGCTTCCTTTGTATCAATAGGTGTCATATAAGTAAAATCGTAACCATAGCTGTCACGCTGTTTCTGAATGACCTCCATATCACTTACAAGCTGTACTGTGTCATAAATATCATCGTGATCTCCTGCAAATTCAAGGATTTTTTCGGTATCCTCCGGCGAAAAAGTTACACCTCTGTCAGCGCAGTCCTCAATCAGAAATTCAGCTTTTTGGATATTGTTAAGTTCTTCATCGGATAATTTTTCGTCCATTGAAAGATTACGCTTCTGCATTTTGAGCAGTTCCGATTCAATTTCGTCAGAAATAGCCTTTGCCGCAGACTGTATTTTCTGCAAAGCGTCCTTTAGCTGTTCAAGCTGTTTACCATCGCTCCAGGAAGCTATGTAAGGGAATGAATACTCCGAGGTATCCAAACCAAATTTTTCGGCAACGATAAAGGCAACGGACTCTGCCTGCACTTCCTTTTCATTTCGTGGAGATTTTACAGTTACAATGTCCTTTGCAGGATCGTGCAGCAGATTGTGTGCCGCCTCGTGAAAAGCAGTTTTCAGCGTTTGTGCGTCACTCATACCTGACTTTATAACAATAAGGTTTTTGGAAGCGTTATAGTAGCCTTTTGCCCCACCCTGTATGTCCTTAAAACTAAATTCAGCGTTTGTGACCTTTTTGAGAGCCGCAAAAACCGCTTCTTTTCGTGCTTCGTCAATATCTCCCGAAAGTTCAGATACATACTCAGGGATCTCTTTTCCGCTTGTTTGAGAAACATCAAATACATATGTCCTTTTGAAAGCAAGTCCCACTTCAGGTTTTTCAATGGTTTCCATTTTTTCTGTTCCATCAGGATTGTATAACTGATTTCCGAACTCGTCACGGGCAGGGCGCTCGATCTCCTTCACCATATTTGTCTTATACGTTACCGGAGCGAAAATTTCAATTCCCTTTTTTCCTTTTTCAACCTGACGACCAAGCTTCCGCCACTTGCCGTATGCAGCAACGAGGGTAGCTTCTGGATTTTGCATATTGATAAGCATAGTATTTCTTGCGGAGTAGTCGGTGAATTTTGAAACAAATTTCAGATATTCCTTGTATTTGTCAGACTCAAATACCGACTTTACACCCTCGTCAATACGCTTTATCATTTCTTCCATTTCAGCCTGTTTGCGCTCATTGTATGCCGCAGTTTCCTCCGGCGTGTATTCTCTTTTATTAGTTGCCATAAATTAGACCTCCTTAAATAGTATCAAATACATCAAAATAACTTATACCTTGTTAAAGACTTTACGCAATAAGCGGTCTGTCATACTTGATTAATTTCCTAAATTCAAGGTTTGTGGGAAGAATATCACGGCAAAAATACGCAGAGCCGAAATGATTTCCCCTGCGATATTCTTTCATATTGAAGTATGTGTGATAATCTACCCTCAAATCGAAAGCCAGGATTTGCACTCTGTTTTGAAATATTTCATACCTTCGTTTACCTTGAATACAGTTTACCGGCAGCAATAATGCAAATGGCTTATTAAAGCTGAAAACCCTTGCTAATACTGCGTCTTTTTTACTGAATGGTGGATTGCTAATAAGTATATCCCAATGCTCTTTAGGCTCATAAGTGAAAAAATCCTGCCCCTCTGTAATGCTGCTGCGGATCACCTTATATCCCTGCTCGGTAAATGTCTGATAAAAAGCACTCCAACTTTCATCAAACGGACACCATATTGTTTTGTCTTTTGGGATAAATTCAAGCAGCGGATCAACTGCATAAAATGGGGTAAAAACTTCGTCACCTGATTCCGTCCTATTTGATGTTAAATATCCAATATTTAGCGCCATACCGTCCTCCTTTTCAATCTCTAAATTGTTTATCTTGACTTATGCTTAGGCTTGACAACAGCCCGCTTCTGTTCGGGAACAGGCTCACTCTTTTCAGCAGCGATCTTCTCCTGCTTTTCTCTGTCAAGAGAAATCTGTATGCGGTCAGCAGTTTCTACGATAGCTATTCCAACATCATCTATACTGTGGAGATCGCCATTTTTGCACCATACCTCGTAAATCTCATCAAGTGTGTTCTTGCTTGACATCAACGCTTCAAACTGTTCTGAGGACAATTCCGGATAATATTCATCGCAGTATGTAACGATATTGTCCCTGATTACAATGTCATATGCTGCTTCAATAATATCTGCCGGAGGTGCCTGTTTCATTTCATTTACAAAAGAAATGTATTCAGCCTGCACCTTGTCGTAGAGCGCTCTCCCTCTTGTAGCAACAGTAAATTCGATACGAAGCTCGTCCAGTTTATTACCTGTCAAATTGGCAATATCCCTACCCATTTCATACTCGACCTTACTTCTGAAACTGCTCCAATCCGGCAGCTTCATATATTCACATACTTTTAACGCCACATCCTTGTCCTCTACAAAGATAGCCGCTTCTCTGTCCAGTGCTTCCTTTAAGTCATCAACATCATAGCAATAGTTGAAACCCTCACAGGCTCGGAGCGATACGCCCATTTTATCAAGCTGTTCAGCAACATCACTTGTGACAGATAGGCTTGCATATTCTGTGGGATAAAACGCCCCTGATCGAACATATTCCATAGTCTCCTTGTAAGTACAATGCTCATAAAGACACGCCGAAAAGGTTTGTGTCGCTGTTGTGTGACCTAAGACCTTATCATCTATGCTTTTGAGATACTCGTCAATGTATTGCTCGTTTTGCGGCTTATACGTTGTATATTTCACCGCCTGAAATAAATCATCAACGTCAATTTTTCCTTTTGCATAAGCCTTAAAAAGCTTGTTTATAGTGTCAGCAGAATACTGACTATCAATAAACATTACCGCATACTGCCTTTTGTATCGGGAAATCTCCGACAGGGATAAATCGGAATATCCCTGTGTTATTACTTTTCTAAGCTGAACGTCGGAAAGCTTTTTTGCGGAAAGATCTTCTATACTTTCCTCTCTTGGTTTAACGTACATAACTTTACCTCCTGTTTCTGTTAAATGTTTGTTTTTTATCAAGCTGTGGTGAGGGCGGTGCTTCATTATGCTTGTCTGCCATAACAGGAACAGGCATTGTCACCACAACACTTGCCGACTGCACAGGCTCATTATCTGAAGCAGGAATAATATCATCATCGTACTCCAGGGACAAATCAATATCCTTTCCGCTCAATTCAGAATTTACAAAGGCTAACCTTGACTGCATTTGTTTAAGTTCCTCCGTTCTCTCAAACGGTTTCTGAGCATTAGCCTTTGCTTCCTCCAGATCGCTTCTTGCTTTGTCAAGACTTGTGGAAAGCTGCTGTATCTTCTGATTTATCTGATTAGCCGCCAGATTTTCGATACGGCGGATATTTCCCAAATCATTTTGGAGAGATACCTCCGTCGAATATTTCAGATTTCCCTGCAATACAGCAACGCAAGGTGACTCACTCTGAAACAAGCTGCCCCTTGCAGGATTTTTCTCAATAGAAATGTCAAATCCGAAATACTTTCCAAGCTTGACACTTTCGCCAGTAGCAGTACATTTTACAATGGCTTTTTCAAGTTCTTTTCCTGCTTCTGAACGCTCGTCATACACTTTGCCGCCTATCTCGATCATAAATTCAGCATTGTCGGGGTGTTGCTCCTGATATGCTTTCAAATCTCCGCTTGCCTTTTGCAGCAGATCGGCATAGTTCTCTATCGTGGCAGGAAGCTTTCTCTCCGCTAATTCCTGCATAGCAAATACCGACCTCTTGTGTTCTGCTTCAAGCATTTTAAGGTTAGCAATATCATTTTCAAGCTGTATTTTCTCAATTATCATTGGATTTCCCGAAGCGATTGCCTGCATTTGTGAGTAGTTCAGCACCATTTCGTCAACGTCCTCGGAAATACGCACAGGGTCTTTTGATGTCATTATCTGATTGATGAATTTTGCCTTGTTGGTTATAATGCCCATCATATATGCGTCAAAGGTTTCTTCGGTCAGATAATGATATATTCCTACCTCCTTAAAATTGTTTCCCTGTCTTATTCCACGACCATTTTGCTGCTCTAAATCTGAGGGCTTCCAGGGTATATCCAAGTGGTGAATAGCACAAATCCTGTCCTGAATGTTTGCGCCTGTTCCTAATTTGGAGGTTGAAGCGATAATAAACCGCTTTTCGCCCTTGCGAAGCTGTTCAAACATTTCCGCTCTTGCCTTATCCGTTTTTGCGTCCCCTGCAAAACATATTTCCTCACGGGGAATACCACGCTTTACCAAATCTGTCTTTATGGCTTCATATACCGAAAAATGTTCGGAATCGTCATTTATTGCAATATCACAAAATACGATCTGTACCCCCTTTTCAGCAGCGGTGTCCTTATAGTTCTGTTCCAAATTGTCAAGGAGTTTCATAACCTTGCTGTCAGGAGCAGGCTCGGCGTCCCTAAAAATGCAGCGTGTATCCAGTCCCAAAAGTCTTGCTTCGTGGGTAATTTTCAGCATATTATCCTCTGACGGGTCAACATCTCCATTATGAATAGCCTCTGATCTTGCCGCCAAATGCTGCATATATGCTTCCTGCCGTTCATCAGGCTTCGCCGTCACAACGATAGGCTCTCCTGTTTTCAGTTCCGGCACAGGCAGCTTTATCATATCTGCTGTCTGAACGTCTGCAAATTCCTTGTACATCTGCATTAGTTCGGGGATATTCACAAACTTTGAAAAACGGTTTTTCATACGATAACCGTCGCCCGCAGGCTTCATTTCAAGCTGTGATACGACCTCTCCGAATGTTCCTGCCCAATCGTCAAAATTCTCCAAGCCTGCTTCTACAAACAGATCGGGGCGCAGATACCTCTGCATAACGTATAGCTCCACCATTGAATTTGATATAGGTGTGCCTGTTGCCATCAAGATGTTATTACAGCCGTATTTTTCGTTCAGATATTGCGTTTTCATAAGCATATCCTCACTTTTTTGTGCCGCTGTTGTTTGTACTCCTGCTACATTTGACATTTTGGTTGATACAAAGCAATTTTTGTAATTATGCGCTTCATCAACTACCAAGTAGTCAAATCCCAGCTTCTCAAAGCATAGGGAATTATCCTTTTTAGAGGACATAAGCTTTTCCAGACGTTCCTCGACCTGCCGCCTTTGCCGTTCAAGGGATTTTACAGAAACCCTATCTGAGTCGTCCACCTCATTTAATGCGTCCAAAATTTCGTCCAATTCCTTTTCCATAAACTGTTTTCGGTACTCGTCAGACATTGGAATACGCTCAAACTGAGTGAATGACATAATAACTGCGTCATAATCTCCTGTCACACATCTTGCAATAAATTTCTGTCTGTTGTTCTTTTCAAAATCTTCGGGACGTGCAACAAGAAGCTTGGCATTTGGATAAAGCCTCATCCACTCACTTGCCATTTGCAAGGTAAGGTGTTTCGGAACTACCACGCAGCCCTTGTTTATAAGACCTAACCTCTTTTTCTCCATTGTTGAAGCGATCATTTCAAATGACTTTCCTGCTCCCACACAATGGGCAAGAAGTGTATTTCCTCCCAATTTGCTTCGCAGGATAGCATTTTTCTGATGTGGACGGAGCTTTATTGCCGGATTCATTCCTGGGAAAGTCTGATGACTTCCGTCATATTCTCTGCCACGGATAGCGTTGAAAAGATTATTATACCTTTCAACATATTTTTCACGGCGGTCAATATCATTCCATATCCAACTTTTAAACCCCTCTTTCATTTGCCGAGCCTTTTCCTTTGCAAGCTGTGTTTCCTTTACATTGGTAACATACCTTTTCTTGCCCTCATCATCATACTCAACATCACGAACAACAATATCACGTTGATTGAGCAAGTTTTCAAATATCTGATAGCTGTTCATTCGCTTTGTACCGTATGTTTCGGTTGCAGCAACTGAAGTATCCTGAGTTTTTCCCTCAATTTTGTACTCACCCATTCTTGTCCTTACAACAGGGTGAAGAAATGTATCAGTTTTTGCACATTCACGCAGAAAATTATTGTAATCCTCCACGTCTATCCAGTTAGTACCGATACGGACAGATATTTCGCTTGCTTCAAGATTTTTGGGTATGACCTTTTCAAGAGCAGCAGCATTTCTCTCAAAACTGCTGTCAATATGCTTTGCATAGCTCTGTGCGATCTTAAGCTTTTCACGGACGTTTCCCGAAAGATATTCAGAAGCG
This sequence comes from Oscillospiraceae bacterium, assembly GCA_022511485.1. GTDB lineage: Bacteria > Bacillota > Clostridia > Oscillospirales > Ruminococcaceae > RGIG8773. The sequence continues at coordinate 12,285 of JAFLUJ010000011.1, forward strand.
TCCTCATACCCCGAATAGGGTACATCATCTTTTATCTTTGCAGGATTTCTGAAAATTTCGTCCCCAAGATCGGCTATAAGCTTTTCGGGAGTTACCCCTGCAAGCTTTGACATATATTCAATATCCACCTTGCCAAGTCTGTCAATAGAAACCTGCAAAGCTTCCTGCGGCGTATCGACTGAGGTTATTTCTATTTCAGGGAGAAATGTGCGCTTATAGAACAACTCTGATTTTTCCACCGTTTTATTTTCTGTATCCACGATTTCAAGAGCCGCAAGAGTATTGTAATCATCATCCTGCCGGAAGCAACGCTCGTTTACGCTGTCAGTGATATTGCCATATGATTTTTTGAATTTGTCATATACTGCATTAAGCTCTGACTGCAACTTTTTCAGTTCTTCATCTGAACATATCGCCGCCTGTGCGTCAATTACAGCCATAGCCGCCTGACGTATCTTGTGCATACCGATCATTCTGTCAAGTGTTTTTCCTGTTTCCTGCACCTTTGTCATAATCTCATTTTCACGGAAAAACAGCTTACCGTCCACAAGGGTATGTGTGAAATTTCTTACAGACGGATCGGCGGGAATTACCTCTATGTCAGGCTTGTCCGCTACCTTTTCCTTTACCGTTTCGATCTTGCCCTCAATTTTAGCAATAGCCGCCTTTATCTGCTCCGATAATGGTGTTTCCTCATTGGCGTAACAAGTTGTTACCTTGCTGTCATCTCCATATTTGCCTTTCATTCGCTCGTCCCAAGCCATTTTGCCAAGCACCATATCGGGATTGTCTACAAAATACTTGTTGCAGGGTATACCGTCAGCCGTTTCACTCATATGCACCCAATCAGGGACTTCGACGGTCATTGTTTCTCTTTTCTTCAAAAAAAGAATATCGGTAGTGACCTCTGTTCCTGCATTTTGTTTAAATGCTGTATTTGGAAGTCTGACCGCTCCAAGCAGATCACACCGCTCTGCCAGATACCGACGAGCTTTTTCATTCTGCTTGTCCATAGTGAATTTTGATGTGACAAGAGCAACAACGCCGTTAGGCTTTACTTTATCAACTGATTTTGCCGCAAAATAGTCGTGTATCTTGAAATTATGCTTATCGTATGCTTTGTCCGAAACTCCATAGTCGCCGAATGGGATATTCCCCAAGACAACATCAAAGGAATTGTTGTTGAAAGTGGTCTTTTCAAAACCCTTTATCTGAATACGTTCATTTGGATAAAGCTGCTGTGCTATCCTGCCGGAAATGCTGTCCAGTTCCACGCCGTACAGTCTTGAATTATCCCTCATTTCCTCCGGCATTTTGGAGAAGAAATTACCTACACCCATACTCGGCTCAAGGACGTTACCACCCTCAAACCCAAACTGTGAAAGTGCCTGATAAACACCGTCAGCAACTTCGGGAGGGGTATAGAAACTTGTGAGAGTTGAAGCCCTTGCCGCCTTGTATTCATCATCAGAAAGAAGCTCCCTCAACTGCTGTTGTTCTGTTTCCCAACCGCTGGGAGCAGCTTCACCTAAGTTTCCTCCGATATTCTCTGCTGTCCTGTCAGATACAAAAGCCTGGGGGATTCCACCCCAACCCACATATTTTGCCATTATGGACTGTTCCTCCGGTGTGGCATATCTGTTTTCGGCTTCTATTTTCTGCAAGGTCTGTATTGCTTCAATATTTGCCCTGAATTTAGATTTTGCGCCGCCAGTTACAACATCATCAGAATTAAAATGATATGTAACAGGCACACCACTTTTTGGCTCCTTTATTTCGGGAACAGTGATCTTTTCGGGTGCATTGATCGTAGACTGTTCGGACTGCTTCGCTTTTCGTATGGAAGATTCACTCGGTATATTTGCAAGTGCTTCCGTTTTCAGTTTTGCAAGTTCCGCAGGGACATCAACATCAGTTTTCATTTCTGCAAGGTCTACAAAAGTGTCAAAATCGGAAATCTCAACAAAAAATTTACCGTTTGTGGCAAGCATTTCTGCTGCCGCAGTTTTCAAATCCATAGCTGTGTCCATTTCCCAAACGCCACCGTCAATAAGTGTCAGATCGGGAGCATATATAGAGTAGTCGATACCCTCGTCTGTCTGCTGCACAGCAATAAAGGTTTCATCACGGGTGTCCATAAATACAGCTTTTTCCTCGGCAGGCTCGTCAATTATTTCAACAGGAACTCCTGCTGCTTCTGCCTTTTCGATTATCTTTTCAAAAGGACTTTTATCAGGCTCACTATTGATAGAAACGCCGTATTCTTCAAGTATTTTCTTCGCATTTTCCACAACTCTACGGTCATAGTCATTATTAATTTTCCTTTTGACATCGCCCTTCGCCCTATTGACATATTCATCAATATCATTTTGAGTTATGTATCTGTCCTCGGCAATAAGGACATCTATGCGTTTTGCGACCTCATTCCATTTCATAAGGACTCCGCAATCGGGATCTGTCACATATTTTCCCTTTTGAAAATTAATACCCTTTGCGTCGTGCCACTCGTCGAAGCCTGACATACAAGCGCCGCCAGTTCCATATTCTTTTTTAAGGAAATCAGCCTTTTCTTTTGTGGTATGATCTCCACGATAATATTTTTCAATGCGGAATTTTCCGCCATATGTTCCTGTTCCCCTCATAAGGAGCTTGTCCTTTTCGTCCTCTGTGATGAAAAACTTAGGCTCAAATTTGAAGTCTGATTTTGTGATAAACTCCCGCCTTTGAATTTGTAAATCTTTTAGACGATTAAGCAACTCCTTTGGTCTATGAATATGGAATCTTAAAATGTCACGGTTTTCTTCGCACCGCTTTATAAAATCTGCCATACCGTCAATGTAGCTTTGTACAATGTCTTTGTCTATAAGGCTTGCTTTTATGCGCTTCATAGCCTCTCGAAGTCCATCTTTATACATTTCTTCCGGTACAATGAAATCCTTTAGGTATTCGTCATTTATATCCCGTCGAAGATAGCAAATATCTTGTGCAATTTTGCTCAATTCATTATCTACCGCTCGGTCTATGATGTCCTGTGAACAATACATACCATTTTCAAGAAGCGCAGATATTTTCATAGCTGCCTGTTCCCAATCAATATGTATATTTTCACCCTGGGGAAAAGCAGTATTGCTTATGGCAGCGGTAATTCCGTCCTTATCAAACCACGCTGCAAGCATAGCAGAATTTGTATGATCCTGTGAAGCATACATATATCCACGACCATTTTCGCCAAACTCTCTGCGGAGGAAATCTGCGTCCTCGGCAATGGACTTTCCCTTTTGGAAATGTGCCACAATACGCTCCAAACTTTCCGGCTCACCGCTGCCACATTTCAGAATATAGTCTAACATTTCATCATCAGGAGCTTTATTTGAATATACAACGGGTCTTTTGGGAACATTCTTTGAAGTGCTTTTCGGCTCTGTGTCAGTAACATAGTCATCATCAAACAATGAAAGCTGTTCCACTTCCGGCTCAGGCTCTATTTCCACAGGCTTTGATTTAATCGGCTCTGCAAAAATCGGCTCGTCTATTTCGGAAGTAACCTCAACATTGAGATACTCCCCCTTTTCGATCATAGCAGCGGTAAGGCTCTGCACCAAATCCCAAGACAGTAACACTTCCTTTGTCCGAGAGAGGAAGCTTCCCTCCCACATAAGCAAGCCTGTTTTATCCGCCTTATACCCTACACGAATATCATCAAGGTCAAGCTCCGAATATTCAGTATTTATGGCTTTTTCCATAAACTCTGCCCGCTTTTCCATATCTTCATTGTTTTCAAAGTACCTTGCAATTTCATTACGTTTAATCTTGAAAAATCTATCGTCCCTTAAAATGCCATTGATTATATTTTCATCAACAAGCGGAGGTAACTTTGATGTTTCCACAATGAAGTTATTTAATATGAACGGCTCTGTTCTTTCACGGTTTTCAAGGGCAGATGTAATGATATTTCGTATTTCATCAGCCTGTGCAGCAGAGTATTTATCTGCTTCAAAATGGTTGAAGAAATCAATAGCACCGCCCTGCCATTCTGTATATTCAACCTCATACAGCATATGTCCTGCAATTTCATAGCTGTCAAGACGGCGGTTGAAATCGGCGTTTTTGTACCGCTCTATCAATTCCTCAACAGAAAGACTATCTCTTCCATTATCTGATGTTCTATCGTCAGCAGACGATTTTTCTCCCATATCTGAATTTCCGAGAATGTCATCGGACGGGGATTTTCCTGACGATACATCTCGTCCAGTTCCGAGAAGCGTCTCTCCGCTTCCTTGTCTATCTCCCTGGGAATGATGTTCCACCGACCCTCCATTATGTAAATTGTCACTTCCGTCGGGTACTCGATTTTCACCCATTCCTGCCACATTCTGCCCCACCTGCCTATCGGTGCTTTGAGCAGTTCCAGTTCCTCCGGATCGTCTGTGTACGTTATTTCTGTCAGAAGCTGTCCTGTCGGACTTAACTTGTAACTCATTGTTTCTTTCTCTCCTTTTATTTTGAATTTGTACGATTTCACGCTCCATTTCCAGAAGCGTATTTTTGGCACATTTCTGTACCAAGTCACAAAAGCGGATAAGGTCACGTCTGTCCTTAAACATATCCACCGCTTTAAGATTCAAACCGCCGGATATTTTCATATCGCTGTCAAGTTCGCAGCGGTTTGATACCACAAAGCGCACCGCAGACACAACCGACTGCTGATAGGTTTTCAGATCGTCATTAGACAATTTCAAATATCCCGTAGCAGCCATCATTTCCGATAAATTAGCACGAATATTATCCACAGACATAGCCGCTATTGTTTCCTGAATGTTATTACAGTCCTTGCCGTATTTCTCATTGATAACAGCGATCAGATCAGAGGACAAATCCTCTGTCAGCTTCCACAATTCCGGCAGCTTCTTACCGTTTGTCTGTGAAATATCAAAAAGGTGCTTCGCTTTGCTGTCCTCACCGAAAACGGCTATGCTGTGTTCTCCCTTATTTACAAGCCTGCCCAGCTTGTTCCACGTTTCAAGGGTAGTGACCTTTGTGGCATTTGGATTCTGATGATAGATAAGTGCTGCGTCCGAAAAACTCTGCTTGTACATCTTTGCAGAAAAACGTAAGAAATGTGCAAGCATTTGTTTATCCGCAAGCAATCTGTCTGTGATCTCATTCCAATTATCCTGGACGTTTTTAATTCTCGACATAAAATCTCCTTTCTATGAAAATACGGTTGACAAGTTATTTTTTTTGTGATATAATACAAAAAATGGAGGTATTGGCAATGCAAAAGATTAAATTAAATAAAACTTTTGGACAAATCGTACAGGCACACGGATATGAACTTGTTCCAACCGTTGAATACATCATTAACATCGAAGATGAGCTGAAAGAACAAACCAATATTATGGCGACTATTCAAGCTATGGGGCTTCCAGCTTTGGAAGATTATCACCAATGGCTTATTTCCAACGGCTTTGATCCAAATTTACCAAATCCTACAAATGACTTCGTATCAAAGTTTTATGGCAAAAATCCTTTATGGAGTACTGCATTATCGCAAGGCATTGTTGTAAAAGCTGAAAACGAAGATGACTACTTCATTGTTATGGAATGTAGTCGGGAAAACGAGGGATTCAAGTACACTCAAATAATCTTAACATTAGGCGGGTGTATGTAATCAAAGACATTTTTAGGAGGACGTAACTATGAAAAATAATATCCACAAACTCGTACATAAATATGCACTGCACGGCTATAATGGCGAAACGCGTTGCACAAACAGCGGAACGTTCTGCCAAGGAATTAAAGATCTGACGGGTTAAATATTATGTAGCGATTGCTACAAAAAGATATGGTTATAAAACGCAAGATTACTTTTGATTTTGTTTTAATATGCGGAAGCCTCTAAGGACTTCCGCATATTTTTATGCCACACGCTTCTTGCCAACAAATTCCTCAAATTTGAGGTTTACATACTGCCCTGTGTCCTCCAGAGAGAACACCGCACTGTACTTATTCCCCTTAGAGGAAGTGCAGTTTTTCAGAGTAACCCTGCCATTTGCAAGAAGTTCCGATATTTCAGCGGCGGTGTAGTTCCTGCCGATACTCTTGTTGGATTTAAAGATGAAAAATCCACAGTTATCACGCCCTGCCGAGCAGGAAAAACCCTTGTTATTTTCAATAACATCACTGCCACAGCGAGGACATTTCCCAACCTCGCTTTTTTTCTTAACCTCCTGCCTATTTTCTCTGCCTTTTTCAAAGGCTACGATCTCAGCAACACTTTTCTGTATTTCTGCAAGCAGATCATCAGCGTTTCCGTTACCATTTTCAATATCAGATAACGCCTGTTCCCAATGGGCGGTAAGCTCTGCCGATTTTACATTGTCAGGCAATGAAGCCACAAACGCCCTGCCGTATTCCGTAGAAACAAGCTGTTTTTTCCTGCGCTCAATATATCCGGCAGAAATAAGTTCCTCTATAATAGCCGCTCTTGTGGCAGGAGTGCCTAAACCCCGTTCCTTTACATAACCTTTCAGCTCCTTGTCCTCGATCAAACGGTCAATGTTTTCCATAACCGCAAGCAGACTGCTTTCTGTAAAACATTTCGGAGGTTTTGTTTCTCCCTGCTTTACTGTCATATTTTCAGCAGTAAATGTTTCTGTTTCCGAATACTGCACCACCCCACCGCTGCTTGTTTCATCATCAAGGTCTGTCGGCTCTGATACCTTATACTGTTTCCAACCCCATTCAACAGGAGATTTGACCGTCAGTTTGAAAATTTCTCCCTCAACAAGAAACTCATACTTTGTGTCGGTATAGGTATAAGGCTTGTCCAGAGCGCAGAGGAAACGGTTTATGACTAACCGTATGACCTTGCTTTCCCCCACGTCAAGCTTTGTTTTTTCAAGCCTGCCTATAAGGTTTGTGGGAATTATAGCATGATGATCGGATATTTTGCTGTTATCAATAATGCGGTTATCAATATTTAACCGCTGTTCCTGCAAACGCTGAACACGCTCCCCATCATATCCTGCAAGACACTTGACAATGCTCTCTACAAGCGTTACCATATCGTCAGAAAGATAACTGCTGTCTGTGCGAGGATAGGAAATAAGCTTCTTTTCATAGAGTGACTGTGCTGATTTCAGCGTATCGGAAGCGGTCATTCCGAAAATATCATTTGCTTCCTGCTGCAAGGAAGTAAGGCTATGAAGCAGGGGACGGTTTTCAGTTTTCTTTTCCGATTTTACGGAGGAAACCACTGCGATCCTGCCGTTACATTTTGCTCTTGTAAATTCTGCCCTTTCGGGAGTATCAAAAACATTCTCACACTCTGCACCGTTTTCAAGGACTACCTTGTAAAACGGTCTTTTCGTAAATGCGGCTATTGCTTCATCACGTTTTGCAATGATATTCAGAACAGGAGTTTTTACCCTGCCTACTTTATGACGGTCATCATTTAAAATGCTGTACAACCGTGAAAGGCTCATACCAAAAATCCAGTCCGCCTTTGCCCTTGTAAACCCCGAAGCATAAAGATCGTCCTTTTCTTTTCCGTCAAGCAGATTATCCATGCCCTGCCTGATACTCTCGTCAGTAAGGGAGGAAATCCAAAGTCTTTTTGTGGGCTTTGTGCAGCCGAAATAGTTGTAGATGTATCTGAAAATACATTCACCCTCACGCCCTGCGTCACAGGCGTTTATGACCTCGGATATATCGTCCCTTGAAAGCAGTTTTTTCAGCATTTTTATCTGTTCGTCATAACCATTCAGAGGGAACAGCTTAAATTCCTGCGGAATGATCGGGAGAGTATCAAGCTTCCATTCTAAAAAGCCGTAGTCCTCCGGCATACCTATTCCGAAAAGGTGTCCCAGGGCATTTGTTACTATGTAGCCGTTGCCCTGCCAGTAAAATGATTTACCTACCGACACCTTTTCTGTTGCACCGATACAGTAGGCAATAGACATACTGACGCTTGGTTTTTCTGAAATAATAAGTCTGAAGCTCATATGCACACCCCCAATTAAGCCGAGAATATTTCATCAATGGAGCTTTTAAGCTGATATGTAAGCTCGGCATAAAAGCCGAAAAAGTCAAAATCCCTGAAATTGTCCGTTTCTGTTCTGTATATTGTGATAACCTCATTGTCACGGAATGTCACCTTATAGAACAGACGAACAACATCATTATCGCAGTCATAAATGACCTCATAGCCCGCAATTCCCGCCTTGTTACCAATGGGGAGATCAACGGTGCTTATACAGCAGAGAGTTATGCCATTGTCGCATAAAATATCATCATTACGGATATGTCTTGGCATAATTTCGCTGTTGTCCTTTCCATAGTTAAGGAAACGATACTTGTATTTTCTCTCAGGCGAAAAATCAAAGTGTGGCATACGCTTATCGCAGTATTCAAGAAGCTCCCCTATCATACCGGCAATTGCTTCCTCACTTGCGGTTTCGTCAATATCCTGCTGTATGCAAAATTCAGTCAACGCATAAATCATTTCATTCATTCTCATTTTCAAATTCCTCCATATCATTATTAGTTGTTGTTTCTGTTGTTTTTTCGGTATCAGGCTTTTTAGTATCAGCCGTACCAACGGTCTGTACAAGACCTTTATCAAGAGCAGCCCGAAAGCTGTCAAAATCAAATCCATTCCTTATAATTGATTCCCGAATAGAATTTAACTGTTCTTCCTTAACAGCAAGTTCCAGATTGGATATTTTTGCATCGCTTTTTTTAAGACTGTCCTGACGTTTCTTTATAATGCCTAATATTTTCTGATTGCGCTCCTTTTCCGAATTAAGTTCGGCAAGAAGCTGACTTTCTCTTTCGGTCATTTTATCTCCCCTTTCCCTTAAACCGAGAAATCAAATATCCGACAAAGATACCACCGAGAATGATACAATCAAATATACTCAGTTTAAAATCAAAAATCATATTTGATTTTCCGGTCATTCCTGCAATATTGCTTACGGCAACGATAACGCCAAAGACTATAACTATGATGATAAAAGCCTTGTCGCTTTTCTGATCGGAGTTATTGTTTTTCTGCTGCCCTATGTTCTTGAAAAAATCAAACATCTTCATCATCTCCCATCATAGCTTCGACCTGGGCAAAGTACATTGAATACAAGTCCTTTTCCTCGTCAGTAAATTCATACGCCGCTAAAACATCATCAACCGAATGGTTAGTGACCTCTCCATAGAGCCATTGGTGTTGTACATCACAGTAATATTCTGTTGTTTCAACAGTGTACTCATATGGTGTACCCTCGTTATAGACGGTAACAACAATCCTCATTTGACAATCTCCTGCGCTGCAATGACCGTACTCATAGTGGTACTCAAAGTCGAAAAACTTGTCGATTACCTCCTGAATTTCTTCATCGGTAAACTCAAACTTTATTTCCTCATCATCTTCTCCGTCCTCCTGCAATTCTCTGTACCTAAGCACAGCCAATATTGCTAAAACGGAGCTTTCGTCAATGTCAGCTATATCCTTGTTACCGTACTGATTTAGTTCGGTTATTTCATCATAGGGAGGATAATTCCTCTTGTCACAGACAAATCCCTCCACAACACCGTCGATCTCTGACTGCTTCTCGTCAATGTATTCCACTATTGATGTTGAATAGTCATTCAGAAGATCATCACTTGACTTGTCCTTGTCCTCCGGTATAAGCCAGCTAAACAGGCTTGTAACCGCTGTTGTAATGACGGTAACTAAGGAATTGAGCAACATCACGACAAGCAGGATAAAGAACGCCGCCAGAAGCACGATTATCCCTGCTTTAGAGGTAACTATCTTCTTTATTACCGAAGCAGTCTTTTTCGCAGCAGTCTTGACCTTTTGGGCGTTATTCTTAATTTTTCTGACTTGTATGCGTGTGTCCCTCGGCATATTTCTGATTGCTACTCCTGCCTTTGCTGTTGTCCTTGCAGTATTCAGAATAGCTTTTCGGGTATTGTCAATATGACGGATTTCCGTCATACCCTGTTTTATCGTTTCCGTTCCGGTATCGGTAACTTTCGACTTGTCGATCTGAGTTTTCAAAAGCTGATTGCCTGTATCGGAAGCGATATTTTTCATACCGTTGCTAACTGCCGTTGCGACTATTCCAACGTCCCTGACAGAGCCGATCTTAACGCCATTCTTCACCATAGAATGAATAACACTTGCTCCGCTTTCAGCAGTCTTTACCGCTGTTCGCAGCATACCGCCTGTCTGAGTTGCCGTGCTTGCGGTTGCCCGTATAAGCTCCGCACTTTCCGCAACAGGAGAATTTTCCGTATCGCCTTTAACGATAGTGTATCTCTTGTTTTTAAGGCGCATTTGCTTGATACGCATATTCCGCATTATCGCCCTGCGGTGAAAGACCTTATCCGCATTTTGTATCTTTTCTTCCATATTCTCGGAAGCAGCAATAATAGTTTTTACTTCCTCCGAATATGTAACATTGGCTTTTTTGATGTAGTCGGTATTTCTCTTTGTGTGAATAAAGCTGTTATCCACAACGGAATTTATCCTGTCAACATACTGTCCTCCTGTCTGTATTCCTCCGGAAGTCTGCACAGGAAAAACAGGACTTGCGGTTTCAACATTTACCTCATAGGTTTTCGCAGCAGTCTGAACATTGGAAGTGGATATAACTGTTCCGGTCTGTATCACACCCGAAGAATTTGCCCTTGTGGGAACGATCTCCGCAGACCGTTTTTCAGGTCTGCGAAACTGCTCCGCCATCATTTCGGAACGCATATTCCTGAGAATTTCTCTCCTGCGCTCATTTGATAAGACCGAGGATTTTAACTGCACAGAATATGACTGCACCACCTTGTTTTGTGATACAATTTTTGCTTCCGATTTATTAACGCTTGTCATAATTCCTGCCATTGCACAGCACCTCAATCCGTCTTGACTTCATCAAGCTTGGTAGTCATAAGGTCATAAAGCTCGTTATGTGGGAACTTGTCACGGAACGGAATAATTGAGCCACCGCAGCATATCAAGCCCTGTCCGCTGTCGCTGTTTGTGACGTATGCAAGCAGATTATCCGAGATATTCAGCAGCTTTGCAAGCTGTACCCTGTCGGACGTTGCCTGATTTAACATCATAACGAAGTCGGTGTTTGAAAGCATTGACCTCGCTGTTTCTGATTTCAGCAAATCCTCAACATTTTGGGTGATACCTGTGGGAACGCCGCCCCACTTCCTCGCACGTTTATACAGTTCAAAGAGGAAGTTTGCCGAATACTCATTAGCAAAGAGAAGATATATCTCGTCCATATATATCCAAGTACGTTTTCCCTTTGCACGGTTTTCGGTTATCCTGTTCCACACATAGTCCAGAACGATCAGCATACCAAGTGTTTTAAGCTGCTTGCCTAAGTCCTTAATATCGTAGGCTACAACACGATTTGAAGTGTTCACATTTGTTTTGTGAGCAAAAACATTCAGATTTCCCTTGATGTAAAGCTCAAAGGAAAGAGCAAGCCCTTGTGCTTCCTTTTCAGGTTGTGCTTTGAGATTTTCGTAAAATTCCATAAGTGTGGGAATTTTCTCAGGGTCAAAGTCCTGCATATATTCAGCGTATGTAGTGGTAAGGCAGCGGTCAATAATTCCACGCTCTTTTGCGGTAAGCCCCTGCTTTCCAACCAGACATTCAAAGAATGAAAGTATAAAGTCGGATTTCATAACAAGGGGATTTTCGTCATCAGAATAGTTCTGTGACATATCCAGAGGATTGATGTAATTGGTACTTGCAGGGGAAACATTGATTATTTCTCCGTTCAGCGCCTTTACAAGACTTGGGTATTCACGCTCCGGATCAATGATGATAATATCATCATCTGTTGCAAGGAATACGTTCAGCATTTCACGCTTTGCGCTGAATGACTTAC
>JAFLUJ010000030.1 GCA_022511485.1 Oscillospiraceae bacterium
CGTAAGCAACGCCATAGTACTTATGACATTCCGCAGGCTACATATCATAAGTACAAGGCGGCAGCAGTTCAAGCTCGGCGCAGCCTGAGCAACTGCACACCCTTGGATAGCCGCTTGACACACCTCACTATGCTATGATATAATTGCAGTAGAAAAGCCCACCACTGAGTATCATTTTCAGGAGGATTTTTATGCCAAAATTTGCGTTATTATTAGTAATATGTTTGCTTCTCTGCTCATGTTCTCCACAGCAGGAGAAAACTTTTGAGACTGAGACTGAAACCGAAAACGCAACTATATCCGAAACAGTAGTTGAAACTTTGCCTGAATCCTCGGCAGAAACTACTGAAACTCATACTATTGTTATTACTAAAACAATAGATGAGGAAAATAAGCCTGAGGAAATTTGCACAATTTCCGAAGATGGAAAAAACGTTCTGGATTTGAGAGCACTCACGGGAGAGGATATTCGCAGCGCATATTACTGCGGCGGGGATATTGTCTGTTCGCCTTTTGAAAAAGATGAAATGGCATATATTTATGTTATCGACATACAGCATGGGAAGGTAGTCAACCTTATTAAGACGGATTTTGAATATTACAGCCACCCTCATATGTACTATAACGGACAGCTTTATATGAGATTTGAGAATGAAAATGAAGAAGCAACCGTTATAAAACTGAGTACCGATGGCTCATACGAAATAACTGAGCATGAAAGCCTATGGGATATTCCTGAACAATGCGGGAAGCATTGGCTTATCGGTGATGGTGCAAATATTACCGATATGGCAAGCGAAGAGATTCTCCTTGCCACAGACGCACAGTCTTATGCAGACAAATCTGCTTCATGGTACAGCTATGTATGTCCTATAGACGATGATCGTTTTGTTTATTATAAATCAGGCTATGAATGGTCAAACGGCGTAGGTGTGTACGATCTTTCGACTCATATCGCTACGGATATGCCTGATACATGGGAAAAATATTTTATAATGGCGGCAAACGGGAAAATTTACACCGAGGAAGGACGGTATGACTATATAGGGACAATGATCTATGTTTCCGATACGAATAAACTTGAAACTCATCTGCTTACGAATATTGGGGAAATTGGAAAGGTCAGGGAATATTTTGCTCCCGATAACGGAGAATATATCGGTGCATTTCTGTATAGCGGAAAGATTCTGCTGATTGACAAGGAAAGTGGGAATATTATACGGGAGATACAGCTTCCTGAAAAAGCCGGCGACTATAACTATGATGTATTTTTTACCGACAGCTTTATTTGTGCAGAATACGGCGGGAAAATTTATATGTATCCCAGAAGATTATAGCAATACAACAATTGATAATTTAACTGCATACTGATATAAAAAGCCGATGAATTATTATCATTGCTTGAGGAGAAATTTATGTTGAAATTCAAGTAATTGTCAGTGAGTTATGATAACCGATTTCGTTCACACAAAATCTATACTCGCTAAATAAAACAGCAAAAGGATGCGTAGCGATACGCATCCTTTCTAAAAACCTTAAAAAACACTTCTTTTCCAATAGCTCACGTCAAAAGGGTCTCCCCCGATAGGAACACAGATACAATGCGCTGATTATGATTTACACTATTGTTTACAAAGTATTAATTCGTGGGATCACCGTGATGGTTTCTGCCTATGAGGGTGCCGGCCCATATCAGCATGACGATACCCAGAGCGGTGAGAGTTCCTCCCATACGGTAGAGATCGGGAGATATAACGTCGGTGACGCATTTGGCTATACTGCGGACAAATCTGTCCTGACCGGATAAAAACACCTGAGCGACGGCAAGGAAGGTCAGGATCAGCACTGCTGCTCCTCCGGCGAAAACTGCTCCTCCTCCCCAGATCAGGACTTTTTCGGGGCGGCGGTTTATCGCCCACAGGACGACAAGCACGGCAGCGGCGGCGACGGCTTCCCCGATCATGACGGGAACGGAGCAGAACAGCCGAAGGATCGTCAGTATCCCTCCGTCAATGGCATTTTCAATTTTTGAGGGTGATATGGCTTCAAGGACAGATCCGGTGCGGTCAAGCTCTTCAAAGGCAAGATCAATATCATGCTGGGAAAGAGGTTTTCCTATTGCGCTGCTTATGAGGCTGATGTTCTCGCTGAAAACCTCCTTAAGCTTTTCCGGAGTGAGCTTTTCCGGAATCTCTCCCTCCCGGATAAATCCTGCATATCCGTTAAGCTGGTCAGTGAGGAAATCCTCTGCTGTGGAGCTTTCATATATACGGCGTATGTCCTCTTTTGTAAGGCCTGTCCCGGTTGACATTACATAAACAGCCTCCTGAACAGTGGCGTCGGAGGATATTTCATAGTCGCCCGCAACAAGTGTTACCGCTTTTTCGGCAGGAAGATTCATAACGTCAAGACGACCGGCAAATTCGGATATTTTTTTTCCGTCAGTGATAAGACGTACCGCCGCAGATGCTGCCGCAAGGACGATAAGCGCCAGCATGACAGCAGCTGCTGCAAAAGAGCTTATATCCTTGACAGCTTCCGACACGGAGGTATTTTTCTTCACAATTACGGGTATTTCCTCGTCCATTGTGTCAGCAGCAGGCGTAGGAGGATATTCCGAATGTCCTTCCATAGCTCTTATAAAGCCTGTTTGCTCCAATTTCTCAGGTTCTTTAATGTCCGGTATTATGGGTTCAATGCGGATCGGTTCGGATATTTGCTCATATGGAACAAGATCAGAACCGCAGCTTATGCAGCAGGTCATCCTATCGTTATATTCCTTTCCGCAGTTAGGGCAAATCATTTTTTCATCAATCCTTATCTTTTGGAATATTATGGTTTCTATATAAATATAATATACCATTTTATCCCAAATGTCAACGGAAAAGTTGCGACAAAAAATGACAGAGTTGCAGACGGCGGAGAGGGTACAACTGCCGCTCTAATTGAAGGACTTGGCGGAAAATATGTGGATTGACTAATATTCTGTTTTGTGGTATGATTTTTTCAGCAGTCAATTACTATTACTATATAAATTAAATAAAAAAGGAGTACATAATCATATGCTTAACAATGAAGAACTGAATGAGTTGTCCAGAGATCAATTAATAGAACTGCTTTTTATCGATGCAAAAAATCTGATTGCTATGGACGGTGTCTGGTTCCAATCCATAGAAAAAGAAATAGGTATGGACAGTGCAATGCATCACGATGAAGAGGCGTGGAAGCTTTACACTCGTTCCGAAGCAAGAAGGATAAAAAAATTTCTGGGACTTCCGGAGCATCCTGGACTTGAAGGACTTGCTAAAGCTATGTCGTACAGAATGGTGGATAGAGCAAATCCAAGTGAAACTATCTTAAAAGACAATAAACTCATTTATAAAATTACTGTCTGTCGTGTTCAGGAAGCCCGCACAAGAAAAAATATGCCCCTTCATCCATGCAAGAGCGCCGCTGTTTATGAATATGGCGGATTTGCGGAAGTGATCGATGACAGAATAAAATGTCGATGCATAAGCTGCTATCCTGATATTACTGATGATACCTGTTCATGTGCGTGGGAGTTTTGGATATAAAATAAACAACAATAATACTATAAGTGAGGATCATGTAAATGCGTGTCGTAATAGCAATAGATTCATTCAAGGGGAGTCTTACCTCCATGGAAGCCGGATATGCCGCACGAGAAGGAATACTTCGTGCTGTCCCGCAGGCAGAGATCATTGTCAAGCCTCTTGCGGACGGCGGAGAGGGTACAACAGCCGCTCTTATTGAAGGACTTGGCGGAAAATTTGTCTCTGCGGAAGTGACCGGACCTCTTGGAGGAAAAGTAACGGCAAAATACGGAATAATGAACGATAATACTGCTGTCATGGAAATGGCGGAGGCGGCAGGGATTGTTCTTGTAGACCGCAATGATCTGAACCCCCATATTGCTACAACCTATGGCGTGGGCGAAATGATACTGGACGCTGTAAAACGAGGCTGCCGGAAATTCATAATAGGCATAGGAGGAAGCGCAACCACGGACGGCGGTGTGGGAATGCTTCAGGCTATTGGCTATAAATTTCTCGACAGCAACGGAGATCAAATACCTTTCGGAATTGATCCTCTTGACATGATAGAAAAGATCAGCTCTGATAATGTAATTCCGGAGCTTGATGAATGTTATTTTCTGATCGCCTGTGATGTGCGGAATCCGCTTTGCGGTGAAAATGGAGCGGTCTATGTGTTTGGATTTCAAAAGGGTGTAAAGGAGAACGAAAAGGAAGTCCTCGACCAAAAGATGCGGCACTATGCTGACAAAACTGCAAAATTTACCGGGACGGACAACAGAGATGCGGAGGGCGCCGGCGCAGCGGGAGGACTTGGCTTTGCGTTTCTCAGCTGCATGAAAAATGCAGAGCTGAGACCGGGAGCAGATATTGTTTTGGAAGCTGTCGGTCTTGAAAGCAACATAAAGGATTCGGATATAGTCGTCACAGGAGAGGGCAGACTTGATTCCCAGACAGCAATGGGCAAAGCGCCCATCGGTGTTGCCCGTCTTGCGAAAAAATACGGCAAAAGAGTGATCGCCTTCGCCGGAAGTGTTTCTGACGATGCGGCAAAATGCAACGATGAGGGCATTGACGCATTCTTCCCCATCCTCCGGGAAGTCACTACGCTTGAAGAAGCTATGGATAAGGAAACTGCGAAAAAGAATATGGCTCTTGCAGCAGAGCAAGTATTCAAAATCTTATACTATTTCCCATTTTAAATATATTGGCAAAGCCCATATATTTAAAATGTACCGCAAAGCGGTGGGCGGCGCAGCCGCTGAGGAAGCCGTTCAATACTAATTCGGTTCTCTAAAATAAAAGTAGACATTTTATGGATCAGTATAAAAATAGTGACGACCTCCTATGGTATGATAAAATCATAGGAGGTCAATTTCTATATCAGATCTGTATGCTGCTGTTTTGAAAATCAGTCTCCGTAAAGCATGGGCTGGAGCTGTACTCCATCCAGAGCGGCGGAAACAGCCTCCGGCAGGCGTTCAAAGTCCGCAACAAGGGAACGTGGCTTTCCATCGGAGTCGTCCTGTCCGAATGGCGCAAGATAGATATTTCTGTAGTTAAGCAGAGCTCCGATGTTTTTTGCTGATCCGGATAGTCCGTCATTTGTGGATACCGCTATAACAAGAGGAGATGAATTTCTCAGATGGGATTTCGCCGCCATTGTGACGGGAGTTGCCGTTATTTGGAAACGGAAGCGTTTCAGGGCAAACAGCCTGTGCTGTCCGATCGTCTGCCCCACACAAAAATATTAAGAGTAGTCCCGTCCCAGACTACTTTTTTTATGTTCTGACGTATGAAACGGCGTTTGTGGTCTGTGCTGAGATTGTCAAAATTTGACTTGAAATAGTCAAATGCCTTTTTAACGGTGTCGAAATTCCTGTGCGATTCCTTATGTCCCGATTCGATCAGCCTGAGCCGTTTGATCTCCTTGTCAGCGGCTGCTATATCATCGTTGATCTTTGAAATCTCCTTATTTATGTACCTGATAGTCGCCTTGTCTACATCTGTAGTCAGGACTTTGATAAGTGAGCTGATTTCCTTTTGCTTCTTTGCCTTTATGGCTTCCTGATTTTTTATAAGCTCCTCGGTGTTTGCAGTCACGCTCAGACCGGACAGCTTTTCCAGATATTTGTTAAAAATGTTGTCCGGGATGTCGTAATTCAGCAGAATGTCACATATTAATTTGTCCGCCGCCATTCCGTTCAGGTTTGAACAGCTGCATTTGCCTTTTTTGCTGCGTTCCTTTAATTCGCACATATAAGCATATGGCTTGACGCCTTTTTTGTTGACACGGTAATATTTGGGACGCATATAGCTTCCGCAGCTGCAAAACAGTATTCCCGAAAGCAATGCCACCGGATTGTGGGATTGTTTGAATCTGACCTTAGAATCGGCGTTTTCGTTCAGGATATTCTGAACTTCTATCCAATCTGTGCTTGATATTATCCCCTGATGCTTTCCTATTGCAATTATCCATTCACTGCGGTCGTTTGCAATGCGCTCTCCGCTTCCGGAGGTCTCTGTTTTGCTGTAGCCGATGAAACCATGACTGCCGTTGCAGTCGTTCTTTGCCGCTGCAATATCACAGCCCTGAACATTAAAATAGTCATATGACAACGGATCTGCGGTACAATATACAGGATTCGTCAGAATATTGCGGATAGTTGAAACGTAAAACTGACAGTCGTTCTGTGTAGTTATCCCATGGTTAAGAAGATATGTTTCCAGCTTATTCATGGAGCGAAGCTCTATAAATTTTTTATATATTATCCTGACTTTTTCGATCTGGGATGGATTTTCCGTCAGCTTATAGCATTTTCTGCTTACGCCCTTGTCGTCAATATAGTCCACCTTTTCCGAATCAAATCCAAGGGGAGTAGTTCCCCCCAGCCATCTGCCTGTTTTCGCAAGCATATACATATTATCCTTGACACGTTCGGCGATAGTCTCACGTTCAAGCTGTGCAAAGACGGCAGCTATATTCATCATTGCCCTCCCCATAGGAGTAGAGGTATCAAACTGTTCTTTAATGGAAACAAATGCCGTTTTGTAACTGTTCAGCCGGTCAATGAGACCTGCAAAATCTCCCACATTGCGGCTTATACGGTCAAGCCTGTACACTACGATCACATCAAAGGGGACTTTCTTTTCGATCTCCATAAGATTTTTAAACTGGGGTCTGTTAAGAGACTTTCCCGAAAAGCCTTCGTCTTCAAAAACAGAAATGTCCTCCTGTGATGCTTCCGGAAAATGGCTGTAAATATAGTCATAGCACATTTCTATCTGATTTTCGATAGATTCGCCTTTTCCTGTGAATTTGGACTTTCTGGAATATATTGCTATACGCACAAGATCTCCTCCTTTCACTGTCTTAATATGATTTTATCATATTAAAGTGCAAAAGTCAAGGGAAATTTTGTCGGATAGAAGGGCTTTTCACAAAAAATTAACAATCATCTGCTTGCAATCGCTTGCATTTGCAAGCGAAAGCGGGTATAATAATGATAGAGAGGAGCGTGATGCACATGACAAAGACATCAGCAGTTTACGCACGGATCGACAGCGGTTTAAAGGAAAATGCGGAGAACATTCTCGGACAGCTTGGCATATCCCCCTCAAGTGCGATACAGATGCTTTACAGTCAGATCGTGCTTACAAGAGGAATGCCGCTTGATCTCCATCTTCCTGCCGAAAAGCCTGCTGCTATTGGCGGCATGACCCGTGAGGAGATCGATGCAGAGCTGGCAAAAGGAATGGACTCGCTGAAATCGGGAAAGACATTCACAGCAGACGAGGTCGATGAGGAGCTTGCCAGGGAGTTTGGCGTATGAATGAGAAGTATACAGTTATCTATTCTCCCGAAGCGCTTGACGATATACGAAAGATATACTCCTACATTGCCTTTGAACTTAAAGCTCCGGGCACTGCAAAAAATCAGACAGATCGTATACGAAAATTTATCCGCTCACTTGACTTTATGCCGATGCGCCACCCGATCGTTGAATGGGAACCCTGGAAAAGCATGAAAATGCACAAGGCTCCCGTAAATAAATATGTTATCTATTACATAGTCAATGACGAACAAAGCACTGTCACGATCATACGTATTTTTTACGGCGGGCGGGATGTAAAAAACATCATTGATCCGGATAATGAATAGTTAAAATTTAAGCTGTCAGGATGGTCTTTAATCAAAAGCCATATAAAGTGATCTGAAATATGCGTTCATGTCCTGTCCATCTGATAGTCCCGAAACCTGTCCATCGCCTGCTTCGATAATTTTCCAGCTGCCGTTTTCAAGTTCTGCATAGTCGATAGTATAATAAGGACTTTGAAGGTTACAGTATTTTTCAATAAGTTCCTGCGGAGGCATTGGCGTATGTATTGCCTGTCCGGAATTCCGGGAAACCGAAGCAATATTGTTATTGATATAAAATACCCTGTATTCGTTGGTATTTGCGCCATAGTGCTTGAGAGGAAGAAATTCCTTTATGCAGATACCGCCTGTATAAAGTTCACCTCTGTATTTAAAGAAAATCTCCATGTATTTCTGAAATTCGCTTTCGGTTATTGAACTGTCAAAAAATTGGGGGAAATCTGTTCCTTTGACGGATTTAACAAAATCCTTTACCATGAATTTTGAGAATTTTCGTTTTATTTCTTCAAGCTGTATGCTTTCTGCGTCAGGATATATTATCATCCGGGCGGTGTCTTCCATAAGATTCGGGTAGATATGCGGAAAAATATGAAATAATCTGTATTTGAGCGGTTGTGTTATAAGTTGAATATTTTTTGACAACAGCTGCTCATAAAAATCAGTGTATAATTCGGGCTTCATCATCCAGCCACGACATACAGCAGTACACATATCATCAACCAATTTATTAAGATGCAGACGGTTTTCGTTGAACCACTTGTCATAGGAAAAAAGAACAACATCAAAAAGTCCTGTTCCGATCACAGCATCATATTCAGATTTGAGATCTTCGTCTATTTCTTTATCATTAAAATAGCTTGATGGAAATAGTATTGTACCGACTTTTTTAATAGAAGTGCTTTGATTTTCCATATTTATCACCTGTTCTTCCGGCTTTCGTGAAATGTATATGATCACT
>JAFLUJ010000031.1 GCA_022511485.1 Oscillospiraceae bacterium
ATACAGTTCAAGCTTTGCTCCATTAAGTTCCTTTTTGCCGCCTATATCAGTCTTTCTGATACTGAACTTTATCGGAGAATCCATAACAGTTAGTACAGGAACACCAGTATCTGTATTAATAGATACAGATGGACTCAGGCTCGCTACTGTTCCGTTATTTACTGTAAATTCAAATTCTGTTATCACTTTATAGCCAAGTGGAGCTAAGTCCTCTGTAAGAGTGTAGATTCCATTTGCAAGCTCAATTTCCCACGGATCATTGATTTTTGATGTCCATGTTTTTGCCTCAAATGTAGAATCGTTAGTCTTTTTTATTGTGAGCTTTGCTCCGGCTAATTCTTTTATACCGCTAATATCTGTCTTTTTGATCTTTACAGTAGTAAGAGCCTTGTTTTTAAGCTTGACAAGATTATCTGTACCTGCCTCTAAATAAGTTTCTGATTTTGAGACCACCTTGCCATATTTGTCTACTGTAAATGTGAACTCTGTATCAAGCTTCTCATAACCCTTAGGTGCGGACGTTTCCTTCAATACGAAGGTGTATGTGCCGTCACTGTTGCGTGTGATCGTTTTGTTGTCCGCTATAAGCTTTGACAAGTCGATCACATGAGGAGTACCAGCTACTGAATCCCAGTAATCTATGCATTGAGTGCCGGAATACAGTTCAAGGTGTGCTCCTCCGATTTCCTTACTGCCGTTGGTGAAATCCACCTTCTGGATACTGAACTCTATCGGCGAGTCCATAACGGTTATCGTGGGAACGCCACTTTCGGTACTGATAGTTGCAGATGAGCTCGTTACTGTTCCGTTGTCTACTGTAAAATCAAACCTTGTTATTATACCATAACCAAGGGGAGCTAAGTCCTCTGTAAGAGTATAAGTACCATCCTCAAGCTCGAATACCCACGGATCATTGATTTTTGATGTCCATGTTATTTCCTCGAATGTATCATCATCCTGCTTTGTTATTCTGAGCTCTGCTCCGGCTAACTCTGTTGAACCGTCAATATCTGTCTTTCTGAGCTGTATTCTTGTTTTGTCAGGGTCAGGATCGGGGTCGGGAACTTTATACGTATTAGTAACGGTGCAGGTATACTTCTCGTTCTCCTCATCATACTCAAGATCACTGACTTCTGATGTGTAGTCATCTAATTCAGTAACCTCTGCAACATGGTAGTCATCCTTAGGAATATCAGTCCACTTATCTGTCCAATTATTTTCTTCATTCAGAGTGAGTGTATCTCCAACTTGAGCATTATTGGCATTGAGAAGCTTGACAGTTACTTCTTCACGTGCATCTGTATGATCTGTATCATCTTTCCATACCTTTGTTACTTCTATTTCTATGTTGTCGTCTTCATCCGGATTCGGATTATCAGGATCAGTGTTATAGCTGAAATCTTTATAAAATTCACCCCAGTTGAAGTCAGTACCGTCAGAATAGTTCTTTGCTCCTAAAGCAGAAATGCTTATCGTGTTGTTGACCCATGTACCATTGGCATTCTCTTTATCTTCTTTATAGATAAATTCGACATCAACAGTGTATGTTATTTTATAGTGAGTTTCATCATTCAATATGAATGTAATAATATGTGGATCATCATCGTTATCATACTCAACTGAACAACCTTCACCGGACACATAACTTCCGTCTGCACTTTCCTGCATAATTGATATTGAATCCTTATTCAGCTTAAGATTTTGTCCGAGAGTATCTACAGCCTTGATCTTACCATCGGTAGAAAGGCTCAGCTGTGCACTATGAGGATTTATCTCGATCGTGTACTTGATTTGGTGGTCATTCCGATCTTTATCAAATGAACCTGTTTTCTTAATAAGATCAGAAGGTACTGCCTCATAGCTGGCTGACACTGTACCTGCCGGAGAAAATGTTTTTTCACCATTAGGCTTAACAGATACATCTGCTGTATTAGTATAAGTCTTGTTTACACCTTCCTTGACAAGTCTTTGATATTCAGCTTCGTCCATCTCCGTAGTATACAGGACACCAAATGCATTACCATGATACGTTATATAGTTATTTATATTATTCGCATTTGTTATTGTAAATATAAATGTATATGTTTTTTCATCATTAGTATCTATGGTGTATTCATAATCATCCGTTGGCCAAGTCTCATAGATCGCATTACCGCCAATGTTCAGCGGACATATTTTAACTTTGTCTTTCAATAACCTATGATTATCAGGAATAGTATCAACGATCTTAATAGTGTCACCGATTTTAACACACCCGGGGTCATTTATCTCATCGTTTTTTGGATACGATACTCCGACAAACCATTGGACGGTGTATGTGCCGTTTGCCTTCGTGTATTCGTATACATTCGGTTTTGCTACCTTACAGGCTTCGTAACCTCCGACAGGCTTATCATCAACGTCCTCAAAATCTTCTCCGCTTATAGATGTATCGCCATTCTTGAAATTAAGTGTCGCTGAGGCGGTATTTTTCAGCCCGGTTATCAGTCCGTCAACATTCACTGTTGATTTGAACTTAACATTTATTTTACCGCCTTTATAGTTTTCAAAATTGACAACGGTATCATCTATAGTTAACTCCCACCTCCAATGGTCGGTTACCGATTTGAATCTTACTTTGTCAATGGGAATTGATTGCTCATTGCCGCTTTTATCAGAAATAGTGATCTCAATTGCATTTGCATCAAAATTAACGGCATCGCTTGTGAAGGTGAAATAATCCGATATATCAAAGGATGCGATTTCACGTGAAAGTTCAGGGACCTCAATTTCGATCTCCCATGTAATATCATTCCCACTGCGGTCAAATACTCTTTTTGTAACCCCAATGTTGCCGTCCTTGCTGACAGTATCTCCGTTTGTGCGGGTTATGCCGTCCTTAAATACAGCTGTAACATTATTTGTTATCTCATAGCTGGTCTGGGCAAGGATGTCTCCGTTTATCTCGGTAGTATATTCGATCTTGTAACACTGTTCATTTTCATCCCAACGGATCTTATCTCCAAGCTCGCTGCGGCTGATGGTTTGACCGTTTACAAAAATCTTACTGAAATTATCTGCAATTACCTTTTCTATATCGACAAAATCGTCCTTGAGGGTAAAGTCAGCATTTTGACCTAAATAGCCCGGGTATATACGTATTGTCCATGTGATCTCATTTCCGTTTTGAACGCCATCCTTTTCGACGCGGGGAGGATCATCTGCTGTTACATCAACACTATCACTATCGCTGCCCGGATCACCATTGTCAGAGGTTGCTGTAATGCTATTGTTATATTTACCATGTTCGATAATAAGGTTCCTGGTTGGCTGATTCAGCTTGACCTTGTATCTTACGGTTTTCGTTTCGCCTTCCTTTATATTACCCAGAGACAGCTTGCCGTCAGAATCCAGATTTCCCGGTTCAACTTCTACGACTTCGCCGAACTGGCTGATCCCATTCCACTCTGTATCGGAAAGCATTACATTTTCAGACATACCATTTCTGCTGGTTACTGTAATAATATAGTCGATATAATACGAGCCGTTTTCCTCATATATCTGATCTCTGTCGCCCATCGTTTCAGCTTTGGCAGTTTGCTCAACAGATTCCTTTGTAACTTCAAGATATGGCTTCGGGATCAGATCTGAAACATCCAGATAATATGTGCCATCATCCAGTGGTATATCAAGGCTTTCCGGATTCTCTATGTTCTTTCCGCCCAGATCAAAAATACCGGAAAATGAACAATCTCCACCATGACCGGACATTTCTTTTTGCTCGTCATTTTCTATATGAACTGTAATGAAAAGCTTATTATTCTCTATCTTATATGTACAGGCAGGCTTGCCATCTTTAGATGGGTAGTAACCCAAATTATTATCTATATTAAAATCAAAATATCCAAGCTTGTTAAGGTCAAAAACAAATGTAGTTTCTTCAGTAAGAGCGCCCTCGACACGCCAAGTGAAGTTAAATTTTAATTTATCACCATCCCGGATCTTGGTTGGGTTGCTTTGATCCTGAGACACTGGCTCAGGATCTGAGCTGCCATTTATTACCAGCTCCATTTGAGCAAGTGTGACCTCATTGTCGCTCAATTCACGAGTTGTACCGTCCTCCTCCCCATATGCGACCATGTTAGTAGGAAAGATCATTACGGTAATAAATGTCAGTGCAAATGCCACGATTAATGATACTGCTCTTAATAGAAATGATTTTTTGATCGTCATACATAGCTCTCCTTTGCCCAAAAAATACAAAAACTGATATATAAGCAAATGGCAATACTACACCATTTTTTATACTAATTTTATTATATCAGAATAATCGTATGATTGCAAGCGTTTTGCACAATTTTTTTTAGACATAAAAAAAAAAATGTTAAATATGCACAAAATGTACAAGTCCGTTTATGATGTCTTGGCAAAGAAATGAAAATAAAAGACCCGTGGAACGTCCAAAGACGTTTACAGGTCTTTTATACTATTCTTAAACTATTGTCTATTATTTAGATTTGGAACAGTATTATACTATTGTCCGGGATAATGAGGGAGGATCACTTTTCGCCTTTCAGAAGCCGGATGGCCTCATCATCGTCATATGCACCCAGCGCAGCCAGAGCCTTTTCAATGCGGTCGTGCATTTCCTGATCTAACGGCTTGTCAAGCAATATTTTTAATTGTTCGGAGGCTTTTTCCCTTTCAAAATCGTCTATCAGAGCCAAAGCTTCGGAAAGCTCCTCCTGTATGCCGGAGGCTTCCTCCGCCTCATCGTTTTCAGGATCTTCGGCAGCTGCGGAAATATCCTCTCCCCGGAGATCAAGATATATCCGGGAAAGTCCCTCCCTGACCCTGCTCCAGAGATCCAGAAGCTCATCCCAGTGAGCCTTTACGAATTCCGAGTCGCCGTCCTTGGAGGCTTTTTCGTGCTCAAAGGCTGTCTCTGAAAGTCCGGAAGCTCCGAGGGTTTTAGCGTTTCCTTTCAGAGCGTGAACGATAGTAGAATACTCCTTCATATTCCCGTCGGAAAGATATTGTTCAAGCTTCCTTCGTTTATCCCTGTCCTTTACAAACATTCCTGCCAGATCAAGATAAAGCTCAATGTCTCCCGCGGAATAAACAAGACCCTGCTCAACGGATATGCCATATTCAAGATATGCCGCATATTCCGGGGGATTTTCTGATGTGTCCTGAGCCTGTGCCTCGGCATCATGTACGGATACCTGTCCGGAGCTTTGCTCCTTATGATCGGCAAATATCACCAGATCGTCCGGGAGATACTTTATCACCATCTGTTCAAGCAGCTCTCCGTCTATGGGCTTGGTAAGATAGTCGTTGAAGCCTTCATTAAGATACATTTCCCGAACTCCGGAAATAGCATTCGCTGTCAGCGCAATAACAGGAGTGTCGGCATTGGGAATATCGCCAAGCTTCTTCATTTCATGCAATGTCTCGATACCGTCCATTTCAGGCATCATATGATCCATGAAAATAATATGGTACTTTCCTTTTTTTACAAGCTCCAGACATTTCTTTCCGGAATCGGCTGTGTCTATATTCACCTTTGTGCGTCCCAGAAGCGCCTTGAACACCGTCAGGTTCATAGCGTTGTCGTCCACCACCAGTATATTCGCCTGAGGAGCTTCAAAGAGCTTCCGTGCATTTGCATGATGTTCTACGCGTCTGTTTCTTACTGTCTCAAAATCTCCGGTAGGCTCGTCATTTATGACCTTCTGCGGTATGGTGACTGTAAATGTAGAGCCCTTCTGGTACTCGCTTTCCACCTTCATATCGCCGTTCATAAGCTTAAGCAGCGACATGGTGATGCTCATTCCCAGACCAGCGCCCTCAATGTTGCGGTTTTTCTCCTCGTCAAGACGCTGGAAGCTCTTGAACAGCTTGTCCATGTCCTCTTCCTTGATACCCATTCCGGTATCCTGTACGGCGATCTTAAGAATAAATTCCCCGTCATCTGACTTTACGGAGGTCATTCTCATTTCGATACTGCCTTCCGGAGTGTATTTTACAGCATTTGTCAGAAGATTGACCGCTATCTGCTTTATTCTTACATCGTCTCCGAAAAGAACCGAGGGCATATCCTCATCAAGGATGAACCTGATCTCCAGATTCTTTTCCTTTGCCCGGATATACATCATGTTCCACAGATCGGTGATAAGAGCTGCCGTCTCATATTCAACGGCAACTATATTCATCTTTCCTGACTCTATCTTCTGCATATCAAGAATATCGTTTATCAGGAGAAGAAGGGTCTTACCCGATGTCCTGATATTTTCCGCATAGCCAAGCAGCTTTTCGTCCTGACATTCCCGGAGTATCATTTCGTTCATGCCGAGAACAGCATTGATAGGCGTTCTGATCTCGTGGGACATATTTGAAAGAAACAGGGATTTTACCTGTTCAGCCTTTATAGCAGACTCCGCAGCCTCCTTGAGGCTTTCGTTTGCATAGCGCTGGAGCTCCGTCATTTTTTGGATAACTATATTTACAGCTACGATACAAACTCCGAAAATTATTGCGTAAAGGAGTATATACTCAAAAACATTCCCGTAGATCCCCCACCAGTCCTTGACCACAAACAGCCTGAATCCGGAAGCGGTATCGTCTATTGAAGCGCAGACCTTATACCGTCCGTCATAGTCCTTAAGGATCACTGTTCCGGATTTACCGTACATCTTATCGTAGACCAGATCGTGGATATTCACTGTTGCATTTTCGGAAAAACGGAACTCCGAATTAGGATGGTCGATTATGATGCCGTTTTTGTCCACCAGAAATGCATATCCGCTTTCCGAATAGCTTTCGCCCAGAATGTCATACAGCACGTCCAGATAGAAGTCAATGGCAAATACGCCGTAAAAATCTCCCGCGTCCGACTGTACTACCTTTGAAAAGGTTATGCAGTATTCGCCTGTGCGAGCGTCATAATAAGGCTCGGTAAGGCTGAAGCTGTCTGTCGTCAGCGCACCGATATACCATAGTCTTTCCTCTTCGACATAATCCGGCTCCGGGACCCATCCGTTATTCATCACCATCGGGTGTCCGTGAGGAAAATCGGGATTGGCAATATATGTGGCAGAAATTTTCGGATAGCTTCTTGTGATGTCGTCCAGAAATTGTACCATTTCTTCATAGTCGTCCAGAAGATCCGGTTTTGCAGCAATAACATTTTCAAACATATCCAGTATACTTTGCTGTTCCAGCACCCAATTTCCGACCTTGTAGTTGTATTCCTTAAGCTCGCTTTCCATCTTGGCACGGCTTTCGCCGGTGGTCATTACCGCGCTGATCGATATTGCGATCAGCATTGTAGCAATAAATATCAGTGTGATGACTACCCGGTATATGCGCTGATTTTCGGCTGTGATAAGCAGGTTTTTGCTTCGGAGCTTTTTCTCCTTCTTAGCCTTCTGCGTCTCCCGGATGTCCGGCAGACTTTCAATAATGCCCTTTATTTCCGAATCAATATCGTGGATCTTGTCAGATATTCCTGAGACATTTTCCGCGGTGGATTCAACCAAATGACGCCGGAGCTTCTCAAGCTTTTCTCCCATTCCGGAAAAATATCCTCTTGCATCACGGAAATGAGCTTCCGTGCGCTTTCTTCTCTGAATGTTCATTGAAATGAATACCGCCGCTGCAAGCACAATGAACAGGGAAATTCCGAAATTACACAGGAGCTGCATATAGATGTCCCGGTAAAGCGACCAGTTGCTTACGCTGCACATCATGTACCAGTCGTTATCTGTACGGCTGCAAAAGATCGTGTTATTCAGACCGCCTATCTCTGTTTCCAAAGAGGTAATATCTCCGTCTATTGCCACAGCTCTGAGGAATACATCCCTGTACTGAGGCAGACTGGAAGCAAGCTTATGACCTATCATTTCCGGGTTAGTATATCCGACTATAGTTTCGTTTTCGTCGATTATGATGGCGTCTCCGTATCCGTCGCTTTTCATTTCATCTATGTATGACTGTATCTCTGCCACACTGTAATCGACTGCGACTATAGTTCTGCCGTCGGAAAGGAAGGTCACTATGGTAAAGCACATAGTGTCTGTAAACGCATCCAGATATGTAGGGGAAATATATACGTCCTTGTCCTGATTGGCAAGGAAATAACGATACCATATTCTGTCCTGGAGAACATAATCATCCGGGGTCTCCATGTCCGAGATCATCACAACGCCGTCCACAACGCAGAATACGTTGATGCATACACCGCCTGAGAGGGCGTATTCACGCCGGCGCTGAGTTGACAGAAACTCCCTTATTTCCTCTTCGTTAGCTTCGTTTGCCAGCATTTCCTCAAGCTCCGAAGAAACTCTGGAAATAGTGTTTTCGGCGCGGGTCAGGGATTTTTGCAGGCCTGCGGAGATATTCTGTATCCTCATTCTGCCGATCTCCTCGGTCTGCACTGCTGCGACCTTGTACATAAGAACGATATTCAACAGCATAATTGCGATCAGAACTAACGTTACTATGGCAACAAATATCTGAGACGCTTTTGTACTGATTTTGATTTTCTTCATATTCCCCTCCCATAAGGTGTGTTGTCATTTTCTAATACTAATCCCAAGTCAAAAATAGACAAGGTCTATTTTTGACTGCCGCCTGAA
>JAFLUJ010000293.1 GCA_022511485.1 Oscillospiraceae bacterium
AACTGTGCAAGGCTGGAGCAGATCAGTATTCCGGACAGTGTTACATACATCGGCAGAGGAGCATTTGCCTATTGTATGTCACTTAAATCATTAAACATATCGGATAATGTCAGGAGCATTGATAATTCCGCCTTTTTCAGATGCAGTGTTCTTGAATCTGTAATTATACCCGACGGAGTTGAAACAATAGGACCGGGAGCGTTTGCCTCCTGTTATAAGCTCAGTTCAATTACAATACCTGACAGTGTTAAAACCATCGAAAAAGAAGCCTTTTGCTTTTGCAAATCACTCCATCTTGAATCAATAATAGTTCCGGACAGTGTTGAATCTATTGACGATCTTGCATTCTCCGAATGTAGACATTCTGTTGTTTATTATCCATCAACTGCCTCTGTTGGTTACAACTGCTTTTACAAGACTAAAGCCGCTGTTAAATATGAGGTCAGGGACGGCAAGGCTTACATTACGGAAATAACGGGTGACACCGACCACATTGTTTTCCCGGACAAAATATCCGGACATGAGGTCGTTTACGAAGACGTTTCCTCCGGAGCAGGGATTTACGAATCCAGTGAAATTATTTAAAGGGGTAAGTAACGATGTGGAAAATATACATTTCAGTAACAGCGATATTTACTGCCTTATCAATAATGACAAACGGACTGTTATCTCTCCGGGTCAGTGCTGACAAAATAGAGAGCGGACGATGCGGCGAAGACCTTGTATGGAGTTTTTCCGGAGGCACGCTGACCATCACAGGTACAGGTGAAATGACAGATTATTCACATAATGATAATTCTCCTTGGTATGAATACAAAGATCATATAAAAAATATAGTCCTTGAAAATGGCGTTAAGTCAGTTGGAGACTATGCGTTTGAATACTGTACAAGGTTAATGTCAATACATATTCCGGATAGTATCGCGTCTATCGGCAATGGTTCATTTTATGCTTGTAGAATGCTTAGTTCAATAACACTGCCTGACAGCATTACATCTATTGGTAAAGATGCCTTCAATTATTGCGAGATGCTTACAGCAATAGCTATTCCAAGCAATGTTACATACATTAATGAAGGTACGTTTCATAATTGCACCCGTCTCGAAGATATAACTATACCTTATGGCTTAGAGGGTATCGGCAGAGCTGCGTTTCACGGATGTAAACTTAACTCAATAGAAATTCCGGATACCGTTACATACATTGATGATAATGCGTTTGCCCAATGCTTTGACCTTAAATCAATAACGATTCCGGATAGTGTCACATATATTGGCGGAGGGGCATTCTCAAACTGTATATGCCTCGAAGAAATAACCATTCCCGAAGGTATGAGATCAATTGAAAACAGCACCTTTTATTATTGCAGAGCGCTTCAATCGGTAATAGTTCCCGGCAGTATTGAAAGTATCGGCGAACACGCCTTTAAAAACTGTCAGAAAGCTGTCGTGTACTATCCATCCGGTAC
This sequence comes from Oscillospiraceae bacterium, assembly GCA_022511485.1. GTDB lineage: Bacteria > Bacillota > Clostridia > Oscillospirales > Ruminococcaceae > RGIG8773. The sequence goes on from JAFLUJ010000293.1 coordinate 1,469, forward strand.
TGCCGTTGAGTGGGACAGCTTTACAAATATAAAATCATCCGTCAGATATGAGATCAGGAACGGCAGGGCGTACATTACGGAAATAACGGGAGACACCGACCGCATTGTTTTTCCGAAAAAAATATCCGGACATGACGTAGTTTACGAGGATGTTTCCTCCGGAGCAGGGATTTACGGATACTGTGAACTCATTTAACAAAAAAGACCCGGACTGTATCCGGGTCTGATTTTTTTAGACTGCTCTGGAGAGCCATGCATATGCTATGTCAAGCGCCTCGTAAAGACTTGTTTTCTCGCTCTGCTTAACGATAGCTTCAATGGGGGAGAGATTTTCGTCCGTTGCCATCTTATAGATCTTCACCTTGCTTGCAACGTCCAGGTCTCCCACCTTTGTTTTTTCGGTGATCTGCATCCAGACCACAAACTTATCGGACATATTTCCGTAGTAAATTTCGTCCTTGTTTCTCACAAGAGGATAGCCCTTGTAGTGGAGAAAATTATTTTCCTTTTTTGTTTCAGCCATTGCGTAACCTCCTTATTATAATGTAGTATAGTGATTTCGGCTTCCCTGTAACCGATTAACAATTCTTAAATTATTCTGTTACATATTATAACACAAAATATTAATAAAGTCAAGTGGAATTGTTAAATTTGTAGGAAAATTTTTTTAGAACCGAAGCTTTATCATTGTATCACATCTATTGTAAAAAGTATGTCGTTTTTAGATTCAAATAGGTAACTCCAGATATATTAATTTGTATGCCGCCCCCTTGATATGGGGCTATGCAAAATGCTTCGCATTTGCCTCCGAGTTTTCGCTTTGCGAAAACTCGGCAAGCTTCAGGGGATGAGCGTCAAGGCTCAGCCTTGCTTACCAGTCGGAAATGATGTCCTGACCGTTCTCGTACAGCTCCAGATTCTTGATAAGCCTGTCAACATAAGCAGTAGCACACTTGTAGGAGGACTTTCCGTTAAGACGGATTATCGACTTTCTGCCATCAGAGGGGATAAACTCGATAACATCCTGCCCAAGACCGGTTTTTATTGTCACCGTAGCTGTGGGCTCAGCATCGGTCTCCTCAAAATACAGCGTGTCGCTGGGAGCTTTGAGAATAAACTGATAAAGTGTCTTGAACTTGTCAGCGTCAACATCGCTTCCGTTAAGCTTTACAGCAAAGGTCTTTGCGTCATTGCCCTCAAAGGTGAATTTCATATCCTTATCGGCAGTCTCAATGTTGAAGGTATCAAGATCGTAGACATAGTTGCTGGTTATCATGGTAGTAACAATGTCCAGAGGCGTTTTGGTGAGCCATGGAAGGCTTTCCTCGGCGAAAATATAGATTATGTCTATGCCGTCTACATGGACAAACCGTCCTGCCTTTTTACCGTCCTCATCGTGATATTCATTTCCGACGGCTATATCTATTACGTCACCGCCGTTTATTTCAAATGTGATCCTTGCGGCAGGATCGTTCAATCCCAGCACTTCAAAATCATTTTCCTCGGGATTCAGCACTGCCAGATCCTTTGCAGCAAGTCCGAAAATGCTGGTGGTAACATCAGATGCCTTGTCCGGATTCAGATCCCGGTATACCGGAGATGTTACAACATATTGTGAAGAGTTTCCCGTCATAAGATCGGGGTTGTCCTGCCTGAAATCATATTCTATAACGAAATCATAATCAATATCGGGACGTTTTATCGTTATCTTGTTTATACGTGTATAGTTGGTGGTATCATTTTCGCTTTTCGGCTGTTTTGCTGTATAGATGACACGGGCTATAACATCGTGCTTGTCATTAAGGAAGCAGTTTACAGCGGAATTGCTGGCAGTATATACTGTCTTATCATCGTCCAGCATAAAATAACGCTGTCTTTCGTCAGGAGTGGGATTTCCTATGATAAGCTTCCGGACCGTCCCTGCGCTGTCGGAAAACTCCGCAGTCACCTCAGCGGAGGGCGTATCGAGACCGTATATGGAAATATCCTCAGGGTCTTCAACAACTACACGCTGCGACGTCATTGTAGACGCCTTTTCAACAAGATTCTTTATAACATTTCCGTCTACAGGAAGATTGGCGTATTCTATAACTCCCCAGACAGCCTCCTCACCCTCGCCGAAACGGGTCACTTCATATGTGCCGTGCTCATTTGTTATGGTGAGATTTGCAAGAGCAGCCGGATCTTTGTCGTAAAGGAGCTGGGAGGTAACCTCCTCCTTGGTATCTTCCTCCTCCGCTTCCGGAGCAGTCAGCTTGAGGAAAACAAGCACCCCTGCCAGCAGCAGAACCACAACTGCACAGATAATTATCAGCTTGATATTTTTTTTCATTATTTATGTCTCCTTCTGAGCCATACTATAATTCCCGATGCCGCAACAAGAGCAGGGAGCACAAACATGAACACTATCCTCAGGTTGGCTTTTTTAGCCTCGCTTATGTCATAGGTAGTGCTGGACAGATCCTTCGCAACGATGTAAATACCGTCCTCCTTGCCGAAGATGGTGTTCACTATCGAAACAAAGTAGTCTCCGTTATTAAAGTATGTCTGCGATGTAAGACTTTGATCCAGTATATAATCAGTTCCGAAAACCACAAGGTTGGAAAGATACTGCTCGTTGTCGATAAAGGTGAACTTATTGGCAAGAGCCATAACTGTCTGAGGCTTTTCTTCGATCAGCGAAGCGTCTCCGCTTTCCTGAAGCTGCTCCGCCAGTGTATTTGTCATAACATAACAGGTGTCGGAGGTCTTAAGGAGATCATATACTTTAACATTGCCATGGTTATCGAAAAGCAGCTCCAGCGGACGTGATTTATAGACAGCCACAGGATTCTGGAAAGCCTCCGCAGGGATGCCGCCTGTGTAGTCGTTGCTCTCAAGAAATGCTACAAGAGAATCCCTGTATGGCTGGAAAAGGTTCTGGTTATTGCTTTCGTATACCACGCCCTCTCCTACGCTTATACCCCACTCGGAAAGAAAAGCGTTGATGTTGGGAGTATTGTTCTGATAATTGCTTGCCAGATAGATCATGTTCTTTCCGTACTGTCCGTTGTTTTCCATATACTCATACAGCTTATCTATAAGGGTCTCCGAAAAGTCGTTCAGAGGAGAATTTATAATGATAAGGTCTGTGTCCATGGGAATTTCCTCGGTATTCGGATCAATGGTCGTAACGTCAAAGCCGTTGCTTGTAAGCAGCTCGGTGATGTTTGCCTGGTTAATGCTCTGGCTGACAACGTTAAGATATACCGCTGTTTTTGGATCGGGATCGGTAACATACATTACAGCAGAGGTAAGTACCTGCTCCGCCTTTGAGGAAACAATGCTCTGTGACCAGTAATTTGTTTCGATATTGAAAAGATCGTTTACGGAAATGACCCTTATACGGTGAGAATCCTCATTGAAAATGATAATGCTCATTTCAGAGACGCTTCCGTTATAATATTGCTTGTACTTTTCAACATAGGTAGGATCGACAGTCATATCCACAAAGTTAAGAGTTATCCTGTCAGAGTTTATTGAATATTTTTTAAGGACCTCGTATGCCTGACGGTAGTATATATTATCCGTCGTCTGGAAAACAAGCTCATCCACCGTTGTGCAGATCTCCACGTCCTCATTAAGGGTAGCAAGGTAGTCCAGGGTCTTTTCGGTTATTTCAAAGTTCTTTCCGGGAGTAAGGTCAAAGCTCATATTGTACCTGTCGTCCAGTGAGGAAACAATAATATTCAGCAGCACCACAAGCGCCACAACAACAACGGTTATAACTACGGAGGCAGTTCCGTATCTGAGCTTCTTTGTATTTATCTTCATGATCGGAAACCTCCTTATTAATCCCAGCGGCGTTTTTCAAGAACGCGGACAGTGAGAAAATTAAAAATGAATATAGCGCTCACAAAGTACAGCAGACTTGTAACATTTAGTATGCCGGTGGTGAACTCATAATATCTGTTGTAGAATCCCAGTGCCAGCATAATGCTTCTCAGCCATTCGATCTGGACATTTCCTGCAAGCATATCAACGAAGTAAAACAGTATGATGATAATGAAGCTTACTATGGCAGCCACCACCTGATTCTCCGTCATAGCGGATACAAAGATACCTATTGATATGAAGCTTGCGCCCAGCAGCAGCAAAGCCACAAAGTTTCCTATTATGGTTGCCCATGCCACATTTCCTGCAAAAACCAGAAGCGTTATTATATACGGAACATAGATCGCCATAGCGCACAGGAAAATACACACCGCCGCAAGGAATTTCCCCATTACGATGGAAAAAAGGTTTACCGGAGCGGTAAGCAGACACTGGTCTGTACGCTGACGCTTTTCCTCTGTAAAAAGCCTCATTGTCAGCAGCGGAAGGATTATCATGATCACCGTAAACACATTTGAAAATACAACAGACATATCTGTTGTGCCGTAGCCAAGATTGTATCCAACAAAAAATATTGAAGAATAGATATAGAATACGGCAATGAAAATATAAGCGATGGGAGAGGTAAAATAAGCTTTAAGCTCCCGTCTGAAAATAGCGCCCATTATTTCTTACCTCCCTTTGAAGACTTCTTGCCCTGTTTTTTGGACTTAGTATCGGCTTTCTCAGCCTTCTTTTCATTTTCTTCGGCTTTGGAATCCGCTTCCTCAGCCTTCTTTTCATATTCCCCGTCTTTTGGATCGGCTTCCTCAGCTTTTTTCTCGTACTCTTCGGCTTTGGAGTCAGACTCCCCGGCTTTCTTCTCGTACTCTTCGGCTTTTGCGTCAGCTTCCGCTGCCTTTTCCTCGGTGCTGTTTTCCGGGGACTTCTTTGTCTTTATGACAACATTGTCTCCCATAGTGATCCTCAGGAAGATGTCCTCCAGCGTCATTTCCGATGATTTAAGTCCAAGGATGACCCAGTTGCGGGAAACTACTCTCTTGAAAAGCTCACGGCGGATATCCGTGTTCTCTTTCGTTTCGATCTCGTAATCGTAAATGCCCTTTTCCCGCTCCATATCCGCGACGACCTTCACAACTCCGGAAATGCTCTTGATGGTTTTGAGGATCTCCTCTCTCGGACCGTCGATACGTGCAATGAGCCTGTGGTCTGTGCTTATGTTTTTGGTGAGATTTTCGGTAGTATCGTCTGCGGCGATCTTTCCTCCGTTGATGATGATGATCCTGTCACAAACCGCCTGAATTTCCGAAAGTATATGTGAGGAAAGAATAACAGTATGCTTCTTTCCGAGACGCTTGATAAGAGTTCTTATCTCGATTATCTGCTTAGGGTCGAGACCGACTGTAGGCTCGTCCAGAATAAGGATAGGAGGATTTCCCACCAGTGCCTGTGCAAGACCTACTCTCTGTTTGTAGCCTTTGGAAAGATTCCGGATTATACGGTCATAAACGTCGGTTATCATGACCAGATTGCAGACATCTGCAAGGTGAGCCTTTCTGGGAAGCTTACATTTTTTCAGGTCATAGATAAAATTAAGGTAGTCCTTGACGGTCATATCAAGGTAAAGGGGAGGTATCTCAGGGAGATAACCGATATTCTTCTTTGCCTCAATAGGATCTTCAAGAATGTCGATGCCGTTTATGAGCGCTTTTCCCGATGTTGAGGAAATATACCCGGTCAGCATATTCATTGTTGTGGATTTACCTGCACCGTTTGGTCCGAGAAAGCCTAATATCTCTCCGTCGTTTACAGTAAAGGAAAGATCGTCAACAGCTTTTTTCACACCGTACTGTTTGGTCAGGTTCTGTACTTCGATCATGTAACAGCCGCCTTTCATGATAATTATATATTAAGCCGTAATATCTGAGGAAGCAATTTACCATGCATTAGATATTTTAGCAATTCATTGTGTTTATTATGTGACAGGTCAGTAAAAATTAGTTATCATTAACCGAGCTTTTCCAAAGCCTTCTTTATTCTTGCAATACTCTCGTTTTTTCCAAGAATAGCCGCCAGCTCGATACCGCCGCCGGGAGTGAGTGCCTTGCCCGAAAGCGCCACCCTTACCGGCCAGAGCATCCAGCCGTTTTTTACCCCCTGCTTTTCGATCTCCGCAAATACTGCACTGTGGATATTCTCCTCGTTCCAGTCCGCTTCGGAGATCCCCTCCAGTACAGGAAGAACAGCGTTCAGTGCGGGAACTGCTGTCTCCGCGTTGGTCTTCATCTTCTTGTTGAAATAAAGCTCGTTATCATAGTCAGGGAGTGTATCAATAAAGTCCACCTTCTCCGGGATCTCAGTCAGAAGCTCCGTTCTTGGCTGTAATACCTTTACGAGGACGTCGATGTCGATGTCCTCCCTTTTGCAGGTCTGTCTTATATAAGGCAGTGCAAGGGACTTGAACTCCTCATGGGGAAGTCCTCTCAGCCACTCCGCATTTATTGCTTTCATCTTCACTGCGTCAAATATAGCCGGAGACTTTGAAAGTCCGCTTATATCGAACTCCTTTATAAGCTCATCCAATGTGAAAATTTCCTGCTCTCCCTTGGGCGCCCAGCCCAGAAGCGCAATATAGTTCAGTATTGCAGGAATGTAATATCCCTTCTCCACAAAGTCTCCGAAGTAAGCGTCGCCGTCACGCTTGGAAAGCTTGTGGGAGGCGTCCCTCATAATATGCTCAACATGGATATATGTGGGGACTTCCCAGCCGAATGCCTGATAGAGCAGATTATACTTAGGCGCAGAGGAAAGATACTCGTTACCTCTTACAACATGGGTTATCTCCATAAGATGATCGTCCACGATATTGGCGAAATTGTATGTGGGCATACCGTCCGCCTTGATAAGTATCTGATCGTCAAGGTCGGCATTGGGAACGGAAATATCCCCGTAAAGCTCGTCGTGAAAGGTAGTAGTGCCGTCAAGAGGGACTTTCTGTCTTATTACATAGGGAGTGCCCTCTGCAAGAAGCTTGTCCACCTCGTCCTTCGGAAGCTCCCGGCAGTGACGGTCATATGTGGGAGTGATACCCTTGGCTCTCTGCTCCTCGTGAACCTTTTCCATACGCTCCTTTGTGCAGAAGCAGTAGTAGGCGTGTCCTGTCTCAATAAGCTTTTCAGCGTATTCCTTATAGAGACCCATACGCTCCGACTGAATGTAGGGACCCGTAGGACCTCCGATATCGGGACCC
>JAFLUJ010000294.1 GCA_022511485.1 Oscillospiraceae bacterium
TTCTCGTTATACTTAGCAATTGCGGTATTATACTTTACCTTATCATAGTTTGCAGGGAGAAGAACATATCTTACCCCATAAGTATATTTGGTGTTTGAGTGATAGAAGCTATCATATGAATCAGTTACAGCATTCCTTGAAGGTACAGCAGTGTATACCTCATAATATGAATACTTGTTCAGCTTCTGAGCAAAGAGAGTGTTTGTATATGCCGGATCATAACCTGCTGGAGCAAGCATATAGTAAGTAGTAGTGTTGTTTACAGGAACCTTGATAAGAGTATCTGTAGAAAGCAGCTTTGTAGGCTGAGTAGTATAGATCTCATAATATGCTGCACCGTTTGTTACAGTGATCTTGATCTCTGAATATTTTTTGGTATTATTTTTGTCGTAGATCTTAAGTGTTGTAGTACCTGCATTAAGACCCTTGATAGTGTAATTTCTGTAATTATTGGAAGTAGTTCCTGCTGTAACGGAAGCTATATTAGCGTTTGAAAGAGAGTAAGCAAGATTATTCTGATTTGTGGAATAAACCTGAAGAGTATATGAAGCTCCGGCAGCTACATCAACAGAATTTGTATAAGGCATGATAACTGTGCTGCTGCTGTCGGAATCGCCGTCCACATCATCATCAACAGGATAATCGCCTACATTTACATCAACATACTTATAGCAAGTTGAGGAATAGCTTTTCAGATAAACCTTTATTCTTGCCGAGCCATAGCCCTTAGCTGTAATTTTGAAGCTGATCTTGTCGCCGTCCCATTTAACAGGCTTTACCCAGGAAGCTGTAGCAACGCTCTTGTTTGTAGTACCAATAGTCAGACCGCTGTGACTTCCCTTTACGCTGACAGTAACAGTTTTCGTATCACCGGCTTTATCAAGCTGGACGCTTGAAGTGCTTGAAGTGATCTTTGCTGCTACTACTGTTACCTTACATTTAAGGGTAGAATTATTTACCTGTGCGTAGATATATGTAGTACCAGCGCCTTTTCCGACTACCTTACCTGCAGAGCTTACCGTAGCGATGGTCTTATCTCCTGTTGACCAGGAAACAGAACCTGTAGCACCGGTTACAGACAGGGTAGTCTGATAACCTTTCGTAAGGGTTATCGAAGTTTTGTTCAGTGCTACAGTCGCCGCGCTTGACGGAACTACCGCCAGTGATGCAACCATAAACACTGCCAGAAATACGCTTATAAGCGATTTTAATAATTTGTTCATAGAGATCCTCCATTCTTAGTAATCTTTATACTATTCTACCACTTAATTTATTAAAAGTCAATAAAAATACAGCTACAAATTGGTGACAAATAGTGACAATTCGGTTACAAAAATCCAGTCTTGAAACTTTTTTGTAACCTTTTTGGAAAAACTGCCGTCAATAGCTATAATTTTTATATTCCATTTCAGGACTGCCGTCTTCAAGGGATTTTATAATAAATGTGTCGTTCTCGTAGGTCATGTAGCTTTTTTGTTTTCCGTTTTTTGGAAGAGACACTGAGCCCGGATTGATATAAACCAGATCCTCCGACCTTTCAATGGTCTGGATATGGGTATGTCCATGGATAAGTATGTCCCTGACTTTCAGAGTCGGCAGAGTATCCATATTGAACTTGTGTCCGTGGGTGAGGAAGACGGACCTTCCGTTCAGATACAGAAGAGCGTACTCTGCCATTATGGGAAACTCCAGCACCATCTGATCCACTTCTGTGTCACAGTTTCCCCGTACGCAGAAAAGGTTATTTTTCCGTTCGTTCAGCATAAGTGTGACAGCCTTGGGATCATAGCCACCCGGCAGATCATTCCGGGGACCGTGGTAAAGAATATCCCCCAGCAGAAAAAGACACCCTGCCTTTTCCTCATCAAAACGTTTCAGCATAAGCTCACAGCTCGGAGCACAGCCATGGATGTCGGACGCAAACATTAGCTTCATTTTTTATTCCCCTCACTTGGTAAAGAATCTCTGTGAAACAGTGTATGTCTCCCCGGAACTGATCTCAGTATACCCGCTCTCTTCCCTCGGCATATCAAGGTTGGGAGCGTTCACCTGAGCGGTCATAGGCTCGGGACAGAAATAATTTTTGAAGCCCCTGTCGTTCCAAACTATCCAGAACTTATAGCCCTCGTCTACCTCGTAGCAGATCTGCTTTCCGCTTTCGGTGTCGGTCATGATACAGCCATGGAAAGGCTCTCCGTCCAGCGTAACCGTTCCTCCGGTGAACATATCGTTGCAGATGTCACGAAGAACAGGACACTTTGTACCTTCAAAATATTTTTTATCATTCTTGTCAAGATCGTGCTGCTCTCCGTCCGGAAGCCACCTTCTCTTATTGAATGTCAGTCTTTTTACCGCAGGGACTTGCAGACGGATATTTTCAAGCTTGCCGCCGTCCACAAAGGGAGCGTTTATTGTAGTATGTGTAGCAATTGAGATCGGCATCATCTTATCGGAATTGTTCGTCAAAGAAATAGTATGCTTCAATCCGTCATCGGAAAGCTCGATGGTAATTTCCGCTGTAAATTTTATCGGGAAGCAGGTGAAGAAGAAGTCGTTTTCATCATAAACGAACTCGGTGGTAACATAAGCCCTTCCGTCCTCAGCATTAAGAGCTTTTATTTTGTGAGCCCGTTTCTGCAAAAATCCATGAAGATGATTTCCGAACTTGCCCTCGTTTACGGGAAGGTGATATTCACCGTCGGAGGTTTTCAGCAGACCTCCGTCAAAACGGTTGGGAAGATACAGTGTGGGAAGTCCCCATACCTCTGTGGAGTTCATTATCTCCACAATGGAAACATCGTCCTTATAGCGGAATATCTCCATGTTCTTTTCAGTATCCCGAAGCCGGAGAACATTGCTTCCGATCTGGGGAGCTACTACTGCATAGTAACCAAATGCTGCAAGCTCCACTACCTCGATACCCTTGTGCTGTGCTTTTCTTGCGTAAAATTCCTGTGCCATTTTAATTTGCTCCTTTATTTAGAATTATAAATAAAATTATAGATTTTCCTCCGCCAATTTATCAGCAATATCCTGATCTAATTTTTCAAATACGGGAATAAACTCCGATTTGATCTTTTCGATCGCCTTCATTGTTGTATCCTCGTCCTGAGCATGGGACAGCATATTTCTTGTATTAATAATATCATTCCATATGCTTTCATCATCAAACAGTCCGAATTCTGCTCCTGTCCTTATTATAGTAGCCGGAAATGTCGTAACAGGAAATATGTACCCCTGAAATTCAAGGATATTTTTTATCAGCATATATGAACTGTCACAGCACATATTAAAAAGGCCCACTATACCTGTCCTGGAAATAACCGAATACGGCTCTTTGATATTCTTTACCGTTTCAAGATTTTCCAATGTCTTTTTAAAGGTTTTGTACTTTTTTTCGATCTCGTCATTGGTTTTCATATGAGTTTCCTCCTTAATATATTCCCATAATTTACTAAGAAATTTTTTCATCAGTTCAATTCTTTTGTGATCAAGCTCGGAATACCCGAACTTAGCGACATAGTCATATTCCTGAGCATCATACTTGTGAACAAATCTTTCTGCGACCTCCTTATTCAGAGACCTAAGCTCCTCCTTGTCCGTATGGGCTTTTAAAAATCTGCGCCAGTCCTTTGCCTCCCTTAAATTCTGGTTCATAAAATAGTTGCGGTTCGTTGGGTTCATTAACTTAATTGTGACGATCAGTTCGTCAAGTATGTTTATCAGCTCTTTGTGCCGGACTTCGCTTATATGCATTGATGTCATCTCCCTCCAAAAATCACGATCCATCAGTTTCGAGCCAATTATCATCAATATTACTTTTCAGCTTTTCAAAAGCATCAATAAGTTTTTCCTTGCTTTTTTCCAAAGCGGATCTTACTTCATCCTCATCATAAACGTGAGAAAGTAAATTCCTTGTTTCAAGAATGTCAAGCCAGCATTTTTCATCATTGATCATACCACACTGATACGCAGAATTTATTATTATTTTCGGAGAACCTGTTTTCTGAATAAAATATCCATGAGATTCAAGAATTTCCTTCATTAATTTCCATGATAATTCAAAGCATATCACAAACAAAGCAGCAAATGACGAAAGCTCAACAATTGAATACGGCTCTTCAAATGTGCGGATAATCTTAAGATTATTAAGAGCCTTGCAAAAGTTATCATACTTTCTCATATATTGTAATACCGTCCTTTTCAATTTCCGACATTAATTCTTTAGATTTACATGAGTTTAAATTTACAACATCAAACATCAGCAGTGTACGGACTTCCTCGTCCATAGCATAGCAGAACTCACTAAAATCTCCGCCGGACACAGCAATATCAATATCACTGCGTTCACGGTTCGTTCCCCTTGCTCTTGAACCAAAAAGGATGACCTTAGTCACACCGTATTTTTCTGCATACTCTGCAATTTCATTTTTTATATTTTCGGGAAGATCGTATTTTCTGTCCATACTATATCACTTGCTCCCATACAAAATTATCCGTCATAGCCTCTTACCCTCAGCTCGATCCCCAGTGACATCGCCAGAGCCTTGCACTTGCTTATGTCCTCCGGCGGAATAACGTCCACCACCGTAAACATCACCTTTGGGACATAGCTTTTACAGTCAGCCGCAAAGGAGATCACCGCATCGAAAGCATCCTCCCATTTCGGACGTGTCACCTTATTATATTTTTCCGCATCGCACTGATTAAGGGAGATGGAGACAGTATCCACCGCCCCTTCAAGAAGCTTTGCCGTAGGCTTTCCGTTGATCTTGTCTCCCAGACCGTTGGTGTTCAGCCGGACGGGTATCCTGTAATTGTCCTTTACATAACGTCCGATGTAAGCAACATCGTCGGGACGCTCCATAGGCTCGCCGTATCCGCAGAAAACCACCTCTTTGAACAGGGACATATCGTACTTTTTAAATGCTTCAATTACCTCGTCTGTTTCCGGCTCACGTTCAAGCCAGAGACTGTCAGAACCGTAAGCGCCGTCCCCGTTCTGACGGATACAGAATGTGCAGGCGCAGGGACAGCGGTTCGTCAGATTGACATAAAGCTTGTCCCCAACTGTATATAAAATAGTCATCATATAAATCACCATAAGTACAGAATAATATAACTATTATACCACAAAATTCAAAAAAGTCAATGTTTACAAAATATTAACTCACATAATTTCCGTGAAAACTTATCCATGCCCCTTGCCAAATACAGATAAAAGAGGTATAATAATATTAATTACTAATTCTTAACTTATCAATAGACAAAGTCTGTATTTGAAATGCAAAACGGCATAAAAGAAACGTTTTTATGGAGGATAGTATGGAGATAGGATTTCACATTCCCGATTTCGGAGCACATTTCAGACTGAATAATATCCTGATAAGCACAGTCAAAAAATACCCGGAATATTTTATTGACGGATTGAAAATAAAATCCGTTTTCGGAGCATTCCCGGGTTCAGTGTGGAACGGCGGAAGATACCAGGGCGGAACTACCGATATGCAAACCGTCAGGGGAGTAATAAAAATGTTCGGTGACAACGACATACCCCTGCGCTTTACTTTTACAAATCCGCTTATAAAGGAGGAGCATCTTGGCGACAGCTTCTGCAATCAGGTGCTGAGAGCCGCAGACGGCGGCTTTAACGAGGTCATCGTCATGTCTCCGATCCTGGAGGAGTATATCAGAAAAAATTATCCCAAATACCCCATAACCTCCTCCACCTGCAAGCAGATAGAGGATATGGAAGGCGTAAAAGCGGAGCTTGCAAAGGATTATAAATATGTAGTCCTTGACTACAATTGGAACAATAAATTTGACGAGCTGGAAAAGATCCCCGCCGCAGACAGGGACAGGTGCGAAATACTTGTAAACGCCTGCTGCACTCCCCATTGCCCCCGCCGGGGAGAACATTACCGGCAGATAGGCTCAGAGCATATCAAAGCATGGGAGCATCAGAAAAATCCTATTGGCAAACCATACAGATACACCGAGTTTGAATGTCCCCATATGCTTAAAAACATATATAATATAAAAGACCTGGAGACCTATGTTTCTCCATCAGATATAATTCAAAAATATGCGGCTATGGGATTCAGCAATTTTAAAATAGAGGGCAGAACAGTTGCCGATGTAAGCCTTCTGGAAACCTATGTCCATTATATGGCGAAGCCTGAATACCGCGACGAAGCAAGGCTTACCATGATGCTGCGCCTGACCAAAAGCATCAGATATTTCATGAGATAATATGTCGGCTGTGCCAGTAAACCCGGTACAGCCGACATATTGCATATATACGATTGTAATATTAGTATTGGTTGGACGGCATAGCAGCCGCACTGTTACACTTTGCAATTAAAAAGTATAGGTGTGCTTTTCCTTGCCGCAGTCAACATATACGTTTATTTTAACGCAGCCCTCGCTGTCGTCTTTTTTGTCGTGGCAGCAGCCGCAAGAATCCTTAGGCTCGGGCTTGAGTTTATCACAGTCTACATAAATGTTCAGTTCAACACAGTCCTTCTCCTTGTTGTCTTTCATAAATTATGCCTCCTTTCTAAGCGACGTTTTACGGTTTTGCAAAGCAAAATTCCGAACGGCAGGGAGGAAAGTAAAACTCGCAGTTTGAAAATCTTTGATTTTCAAACAAATTCACACTCCCTATATAGAATATGCGTTACATATAGAGAGTGTTACAGACTGCTCAATTATGAAAATATCGTATGCTGTCTTCTGTAGCTGTCATTGTCCTTTCGGGAAAGCTCACTTTGCACACTTTTAAGCTGCTTTTCCAGACGCTCCCGCTCCTTTCCCTCTGCGGAAGCTATACGCTGTTCAAGCTGTTCTGCACGCTTTCTAAGACGTTCGATCTCTCTGTCCACCTTGTCCGTGTTTGCTGTACAGCTTTCCGATCTGCTTTTCTCCGGCTTCTTATCAGATGATCCTCCGGACTTTTTCTCCGGCTGATCCTCCGGCTTTTCAGGAGAATCATAATCAATTTTCGGATTACCCTCCTCATCATAGGAAAGCTCGTACAGACCGATGGGCTTATCCTCATCACCGGGTATGTACTCATCCCTGCCGTATAATTTTTCCGCGATCTTCTCCGCAAGCTCCTTCCCGGAAACCTTCTCTGCCGGTCTTACGTCATATACCACACTGCTTTGTCCGCTTTGGATATTGTTTATCTGCATTTTTATCCGCCCTTTCTAAATAAATAATTCAGGTGATCTGCATCTCCTACATTTTATTATAATCATAATAAAATGAATTTCAACAGAAAGGGAATGAAATGTATATTTAATGCCGTAGAATGTTCTGCAATATGATTTGCAGCGTAAAAACATTTTCCGAACAGCTTATGCGGAGACCTCCCCCGTATTTTTTTGCAGTCGCTTCTATATTTTTCAGACCAATACCATTTTTGAATTTTCCTCCGTCATAGCTGTTTTTTATCTCTATCAGAAAAATATCTCCCCAGGAAGCTCCGCTTATCTCAATGAACTTTTTTCTGCACTCCGGAGCTTCACAGGCATGGATCGCATTTTCTACAGCATTTCCAAGGATAACACATAAGTCGGGATCGCTTATCCCACATGGAGGTATCATAATTTTGCAGACAAAATCAATTCCCTTTTCCTTTGCCTCGGAAAATCCCTTGTTTATGATAATATCCGCTGCCGCCCTACCTGTCTGAAACTGATATGAAAGCTTCCGGACATCTGCCTCCATTCCGGAAAGATATTCTTTAGCACCATCAACATTATTCTGCTCCAGAAATCCTGCCAGAACAGCCATGTGCTTTTTTACATCATGCCGGAAACCCCTTGTGCTTTTGAAAAGAGATTCCGCATTTTTTGCCCGAAGTCCTGCAAGTCCGGTTTCCATACCGCTTTTTATTATTTCCCCATGTGTATGGATAACAGAAAAAACAGCGTATATCCCTGCCGCATAAAAGATCATGGAAAACACAGACTTTGAGGGAAGTCCAGAAAAAATTTCCTCAGATACAGTATTTCCGAAAAAAATATGATCAATAAACACAGCGGCTGTCAGAAGCGCCGCCAGCGGAACATAAAATGAACTTGGGAAAGCAAGTGACCTTTCCTCTGCCGCATCCGGAAATAATATCGGAAGCTTTTTATTGATAAGCTCACATATAACGCAGGAAAGAAAAAGCGCCAATAAGTTAAACAGTATCATTGCCGCCGCTGTAATGTCAGGATCGCTTCCGATAAAAACGGAAGAAATAATACCAATAAGGGAATTCACCGCTCCGAAGCAAAGCTGCATTGCCATTACGATAATAATTATCGCCGCAGAAGGTCTTATGCGGGAATTTGCAGCAGAGATCCTTCCGAAATAATGACATCCGATAAAAAATTCCGCCGCTCCGGAAGCTGCAAAATACATTTCAGAAAATCTTTCCATAGCTATTTGTCCTTTAAATATTTTATCACCGCGGCTTCAAGGTCTCCCTGACGAAGCCTTGAAACCGGGACGTCCACGCCGTCCCGCATATGTGCCGTGCCTTTCCCGAAGCCTTTCAGATGTTCAAGATTTATCAGGAAGCTCCTGTGACAT
>JAFLUJ010000295.1 GCA_022511485.1 Oscillospiraceae bacterium
GAGCGCCACCTTGCCAAGGTGGAGGTAGCGGGTTCGAGCCCCGTAATCCGCTCCACAATGGTTCATTTCTGCCGTTTGGTTTAACGGATCTTTATAAGTCCTTTTATCAAACGGATGTTAAGCTGAGCCTCATTTTTCACTTATCAGGCGCTATAGCCAAGTGGTAAGGCGTGGGTCTGCAACACCCTGATTCCCCGGTTCAAATCCGGGTGGCGCCTCCAGCGGGGGAAGCTCCCGCAGGCAGATCGTCCTTGGTCGTCAAGGACGATCTGTTTTTTGCACGACCACATAAATAAAAAATATTTTCACTATATTGTAACAGCGGGGAAGACCCCGCATATGACCGTCTTTGACAATCAAGGACGGTTTTTCATTTCATTTTAACAAAGTAATTTCATAAAAGGTATTGAAAATTTTTTCCGATAATGGTAAAATATATGTGTATGTATTGACTTGGGAAAGGAATGGTAGGTTCAATGGATTTGCTGTACAGGCTGGATTCGTATGTCAAGAGTGTGTTTCCTATTGATTTTTGGGACGTACTTGATATTGCTGTTCTGGCAGTTCTTATTTATAAGGGATTTACAATTGTTAAGGAGACCCGTGCCGGAGGTCTTATCAAGGGTATCGTTCTGATTTTTATTGCCTATTTTATTATGGCGGCTGTAGGAATGAAAGCTATGGCTTACCTTATGGAAAAGGTCTTTGAGGTAGGTCTTATGGCAATTGTTATCTTGTTCCAGCCGGAGCTGAGACGTGCAATTGAAAAAATGGGCTATTCAAAGATGTCAAAGCTTCCGGTGTTTTCCTCTCTTACGGCTGAATCTGCTGACATTGCTGCTCAGAGATGGAATACCGCTATTGAGGCTATCTGCGACGCCTGTGAAGACCTTTCCTCAACCACTACGGGAGCGCTTATTGTTGTTGAACAGGTATCAAAGCTGGGCGAGCAGATAGACACGGGAACAATTCTTAACGCAGCTCCGTCAAAAGAAATTTTCGGAAATATTTTTTATCCCAAAACCCCGCTCCATGACGGCGCAGTCATTATGCGCGATGGTATGATCCTTGCTGCTGCCTGCTTTCTTCCAAAGCCTCAGAAGGAAGAGACGATAAATAAGGCTCTCGGTTCACGACACAGAGCGGCAATAGGCATGAGCGAAAACTCCGATGCAATAGTTATTGTTGTTTCCGAGGAAACAGGAACTATCTCGGTGGCAGAAAACGGCGAGCTTACAAGAGGTTTTACAAGAGACAGCCTTAAAAAGCTGCTGCGTACAAAGCTGCTTCCCGAAAAGCCTCATAAACAGCCCAGACAGCCAAAGGATGAAGATGATGATCCAGATGATAAGTCAGGCGGACTTTTAGGATTTATGCGTAAAAAGAAATATACCGATAAGATCTGATCGAGGGAGGCATTATTTAAAAGATGTTTGAAGTACTGAAAAAAATAAAGACATTTTTTAGCAATCTTTTTGCAAAGGACGTCATAATTAAGATCGGCTCTCTTGTAGCAGCCATAGTTATATGGTTTGTTGTGTCGGTAAGTGTATACCAGACTATGGACGACGTTTTTTACAATGTTCCTATTGAGATCGACCTTAGCGGAACTTATGCTGAGGCAAGCGGATACCAGCCAATGACCCAGTCTGATGAGACTGTAGTTGTTTATATTACAGGAGACAGGGGCGAAATAGGCAATCTCAAATCGGAAGATCTTGTAGCTGTTGCTTCTGCGGAAAATGTTATGTACGCAAGAGAATACAGACTTCCGCTGGAAATAAGATGTAATTCAAATAAGGATTTTGAGGTAACAAGGATAGAGCCTTCTGTTATATCCGTTGATTTTGACAGGATAGTGACAAAGGAGGTCGAGCTTAAATCACGTCTTACCGGAGTTCGTGCTGCTGATGGTTATATTATGGGAGATCAGGACGACATTGTTATCGTTCCGAATATTGTAAATGTTACCGGTCCTGCTGAAGTAGTTGAGGATATTACAGATGCGTTAGTGGTGATAAGTGAAGATACGCTTCTCACAGAAACTACTGATTTCAAGGCTGATTCTCTCAGCTTCTTCAATGGTTCGGTCGCTATTACTGATGAAAGCGGAAATCTGTCCTTTGATAAAACAGAGTTTACTGTCCATGTCCCCATATATGAAAGACGGACAGTTTCCCTTAATGTGCTGTTTGCCAATGCTCCTGAGAGCTTTGATATAGAGGCATTCAGGGGAAAACTGGATATGTCAGTTACAGAGCTTGAAATTGCCGTTCCAAGCGAGAGCATAAGGGAAATGAATTCCATTGACAACTCCATTGATATCGGAACTATTGATATGCGTGAGGTGGATATAGGAAGCGAATTTTCTTTCCATACCAGTGATTTTCTGCCGGAGGGATGTCAGGATCTGGGTGAAGTTCGTACTGTAACTGTTACTTGTCCTTCGGAGGGTCTTGTGCGGCGTCCCATACACTTTACCGGTTCGTCCATCCAGCTGGTAAATGCTCCTGCTCAATATAATATTGACATTATTACCTCCGGTGTTACTGCCATATTTATTGGTCCAAGTGAATCAATGGATCAGCTGACCTATATAGACATTATTGCTCAGATCAACATGACGAATATTTTTGATATGGCAACAGGCTATAACAAGCTTCCTGTTACGTTCGTCATACCGTTCTATGATGATGTATGGTGTGTTGGCTCTGATGACGCTCTGTCACCGAGAGTGACTATCAATGCCACTCCGAAAGACGGCAGTCAGTGATCTGCAGTAGGAATGATCTTATATGGCTGTAATAATTTCTCAGATAAAGACAGATATTTCTGCGGCGCAGGAGGATATTGTTGCTGCAGCGCTGAAACGCGCCGGAATATCCCACCGTGATGTGCTGCGTGCCGGAGTTCATAAAACTTCATTAGACGCAAGAAACAATAATCGTATATTGCTTGTATCCTCGGTCTGGGCAGAATTGTCCGATGAAAAAATCGAAAAAAGACTGTGTGATTCTCTGTCATTCTGCTCGGAAGTCAGACAGGGGAGCGCAATGCCGGAAAAAGGCTCTCCCGATGGAAAAAAAGTTGTTATAGCGGGATTTGGTCCTGCGGGAATGTTTGCTGCTCTGACGCTGGCGGAATACGGATACAAGCCTGTCGTTCTGGAGCGTGGCGGCGATGTTGACGAGCGTACCTCCGTTGTAACAAAATTCTGGGGCGGGGGAGCTCTTGACACTGCAACCAATGTTCAGTTCGGCGAAGGCGGTGCAGGGACTTTTTCCGACGGCAAGCTTACCACAAGGATAAACGACCCTCTGTGCAGATATGTACTGGAAAAATTCACACAATTCGGTGCTCCTGAGGAAATTCTCATAAAAGCAAAGCCACACATCGGAACGGATAACCTTCGTACTATTGTAAAGGCTATACGGAGCGAGATAATAAGACTGGGCGGGGAAGTCCGTTTCCACGCTGCTATGACTGATCTTGAGGCGGCAGGTGGAGAGATACGCTCCGTCACTGTAAACGGAAACGAGGTCATTCCTTGTGACGCACTTATTCTTGCTATTGGTCACAGTGCCAGAGACACCTTTAAAATGCTTGACAACAAGAAAATTTTTCTTGAAGCAAAGCCTTTTTCCGTAGGAGCACGTATAGAGCATAAGCAGGAGGATGTGAACCGTTCGCTGTACGGAAAATACTGGGATAATCCTAATCTTCCCAAGGGAGAATATCAGCTTTCCTACAGACAGGGAGAACGGGCTGTATATACTTTTTGTATGTGTCCCGGAGGAATGGTCGTCCCATCGTCAAGCGAGGAAAAAACAGTGGTCACAAACGGTATGAGTGAATTTGCCAGGGACGGTGAAAACGCAAACTCTGCACTTGTGGTATCAGTTTCCGCAGATGATTTTGGAAGGGATCCTCTGAGCGGTGTAGAATTTGCCGCTGATATTGAACGAAAGGCATACATCCTTGCAGGAGAAAATTACACTGCTCCTGCTGCTACTGTCGGAAGCTTTCTGGACGGTGGAGGTGATCTAAAAGGAGCAGATGTATCTCCCACATATGCTATCGGTGTGACTTCCTGTAATTTTGATAATTTATTTCCTAAGCAGATAACTGAAATGATGCGCATAGGACTGAGTCAGTTTTCCAGAAAAATGAAATGCTTCGGAAACAGAGGCGCTGTTCTGACCAGTCCGGAAACAAGGACTTCATCTCCGGTAAGAATAACAAGGAATGAATCCATGATGTCAGTTTCGGTAAAGGGACTTTATCCCTGCGGAGAGGGCGCAGGATATGCCGGAGGAATAATGTCCGCTGCTGTGGATGGCATAAAATGTGCGTTAAAAATAATTGAACAGGATAAATAGCAGTATCCTCCGCAAAACATTAAGTCTTGCGGAGGATACTTAACTTTTATAAGGGTATACTAACTAATCAGGTTAGGACTTGATACCCTGCTTGTAAGCGTCGATCATCTTCTTACTAATGTGGTCAGAACGCCGGGTAGAACGCCGCTGTGCTGAAACGTAGGTAATATCAGCGTTTGCGCCTGTTTTCAGAAAAATCTGCATTTTCATGCTGTCCTTGTTGACGGGAATGACTTCTATCCTGTCGATGATAGCAGAGGACATTTCGTCGACTTGTTCCTTTGTCATCTGACTTTCGGGACTGTACATATCCTTGAAATATTTTTCGATGTTCCTGATCTCCCTGACATAGGCTTCGGTCTGCTTGTTTGTGTTCTGCAGTTCGTTGATGCTTTCCTCCAGCTCAGTGATAAGCACGTTCACTGTATCGTTCCTTTTGGAAAATTCCTTTTTCTGTATAACGCCCTCCGTATATAAGTCAAGCAGCTTTTCACGCTTGGCTTTTTCCTTTTCAAGACGTATTTTCAGGGAATTGATCTGCTTCTGAGCCTCGGCGTCTGCATCGGTCTCCGCATAGACCTTCAAAAATGTGCTGACATAATCTTCTATGTTGTCAGCAGTCTGCTTGAAGTAGTCGGACAGGATATCATACAGCTCGCTTTCCATGATCGAAAAGGAAGCACAGGCTTGTGCGCCGAAACGCTTTTTTTCACTGCATATCCATTGATAGACTGATTGACCCTTTGATGCACTATTGGAGTAGCTTGTCCTCCAGTATGCCTTGCTGTGGGCAGCGCATATGATCTTGCCGGAGAAAACGCTGGAATCCTTGAAAGACCGCTCATGGCTTTTTATGGCAGTGCTTCTCTCAGTAAAAATGGCGTTGCATTTTTCCCATAGCTCTTCAGATACGATAGCAGGGACGGTCTCACCGGTCTCGTCCTTGTACATTACCCATTCTTCCTGGGGCAGAAAGCGCTGTTCCTTTGTCCGGTAGTCAACGATCCTGACCTTGTTTCCGCAGTAATAGCCCTTGTATTTGGGATTCCGGATAATTCCCGAAATGGTGTTGTGGTGGATCTGTGTTCCGTTACGTCCACGATAGCCTTTCTCAAACAGTACCTTTTCGATTTTCCGGGTGCTGTATTTGCCTGTGGAGTATAACTCAAATATCGTCCTTACCATTTCGGCTTCCGATTCGTTGATGACCAGCTTGCAGTCCTGCTTGTCATAGCCGAAAATACGGTTGTTTCCCATAACGCTGCCGCTTTCGATGGAACGCTTATGTCCCCAACGGACACGCTCGGACAGCTTCCGTACTTCATCAGCGGCAATACTTGACATTATCGTAAGACGAAGCTCACTGTCTGTGTCGATTGTGCATATATTGTCGTTCTGGAAGAACACGCCCACTCCCGAACGGAGCAGATCTCTTGTATAGGTCAGGCTGTCGATGGTGTTTCTTGCGAAACGGCTGACCTCTTTGGTGAGGATCAGGTCAAATTCTCCTGCTTTTCCGTCCCGGATCATTTTCATAAACTCAGCACGGTTTTCAGCGTGTTCACCCCGGATACGGTCAACATAGCCATCTATGTATGTCCAGTTTTTATTGTTCTGTATCATGTCGGTAAAGAACGCAATCTGATTTTCTATTGAGTTTTCCTGCTCGTCCCGTGTAGTTGAAACACGGGCATAGAAGGTCACTCTGATATTCAGATCAAATATGGTTTTGCGTTCAAGCTTCATTTTATTAGCAGCATCATATATATCCATGTTCACCCTCCATAATTTGCACTTAGTTTCATATTTCATGATACCATACCGGTGATAAAATGTCAAGAGTTTTCCGGATAATTATGATGTGAGCTTCTCAAATTTAACTATCATCTTATTGCATTTGGCAGGGGATATTTTTCCTTCCACCAGCAAAATTCTTGCCCATGCGATAAGAGTCAGCTTTTTCAGGGTAAGTTCAGGCTTTTTTTTGCTCATTTTTTTAAGTCCTTTCTTTTTATTGTTATACTATTCCTCAATCAAAACATAGACTTTGTCTATGTTTTGATTCGCCGTATACTATCGTATACGGCGTGGCGGCATAGCCGCCGAGGAAGCCGTTCAATACTAATTCCGTCAAAACCTGCGGTTTTGACTTGCCGCCTTTTTAGGCGGCTCCAAAAATAGACTTTGTCTATTTTTGGATTTGGAATTAGTATTATTATTTTCAAATTTTGCAAAATAATTCATACAGCGTTACAGTTCCTACGATATGCCGTTTCCGCAGACGGGTATGCTTGTGTTCCGTCGGTACAAGCGTGTATCTCTCACTGCTGTATGATTCAGTTTTCAAGGTGCAGTTTGATAGGGCAAAATTATACCCCTCTATATATAAATGTACTTTTTGTATGCCAAAGTGCAGACAAAATCACAAAATATTCATAAAGGTTTGGGAGATTGCATAAATTTCCAAATATCCATATTATGTAATTTATTGCAATTTGCACCATAAAAAATATCGCAAAAAACGACAAACGGCTATGCCGAAATCAGCATAGCCTTCCGTTTTATGGTGATGTTCCACTGGAATATTGGGTATTGATATATATGTTTCTGCACTACAAACTTACCATAGATAGCGGCATATGTTATGGCGTTGACTTTCGGGGAATGATTTGGTATAATAAATGGTAGATATCAAATTGTACAGGAAACACGAAAGGGGAAATGGATCATGGTTTTCTGGGATATGATCGCAGGGGTGTACGATCTCTTTGAAAAACTCTACAATGGAAAATGTTATGACGAAACCGGTGAGAGAGTAGCACAGGAGATAAATGAGAACGATATTGTGTTTGAATGTGCCTGCGGTACAGGCTCGCTCAGCAAGCCTGTTGCGAAAAAATGCAGGAAATTGTTCGCAACGGATATGTCGTCAAATATGATGAGACGTGCGCAGAAAAATTGCAGGGAGTGTACTAATATCACTTTCAGAAAAGCCAATATCATGTCGATCAGAAGTAAGGACAACTGCTTTGATAAGGTGATTGCAGGAAATGTGATCCATCTGTTGGACGAGCCGTATACGGCTGTCGATGAACTGCTTCGGATCTGCAAGCCGGGCGGAAAGGTCATCATACCGACATATATCAATGCAGGAAAATCCAGCAGCGAATTTTTGGTCAAAATATTCGATTTTTGTGGGGCGCATTTTACAAATCAGTTTAATAGGGAGAGCTATAAGGACTTTTTTGAAAAAGGCGGATATGATGCTGAGATCGACATTGTGGAAGGTCAGATGCCTTGTGCAATTGCTGTTATTACAAAGAAATAAGGGGTTAGAATATGAGCAGATTTTCAGACTATCTGGCTTCTCAATGTGGTAATCCGAGAGGGGCTGTCGGAAAAATTATGACTTGGGCTATGAATCGGGTAAACGGATTCATGTATAGAGGAATTATAAATAATATCGAACTTTCGGAGGATAAGAAGGTTCTTGATATTGGCTTCGGAAACGGCTATCTGGAGAGCCTGATCTATAAAAAAGCGAAATGCGACCTTTACGGTATCGACATTTCGGAGGACATGGTGAAGGCGGCATCTGAAAAGAATAAAGCGGGTATTGAAAATGGTGATATTCATCTCTCAGTAGGAGATTGCTGTGATCTGCAATTTGAGGACAACACTTTCGACATAGTGACCACAATGAACACGATCTATTTCTGGAACGATACAATGCAGGGGATGCAGGAAATTTACAGAGTCCTGAAGGACAACGGTGTGTTCTGCAACGCAGTTGTCTCAAAAGATGGATTGGATAAAATGTTCTACACAAAAAACGGATTTAAGAAATTTGAGGAAAAAGAATATTCCGATATGGGACAGAAGGTTGGTTTTAAAAAGGTTTCCTATATAAAGCTTGGGAAAGATGTACTGCTGATAAAATATGAAAAATAATTTAAAAGAGGAATATGGGTTTCTTCAAATACCATCTGTCTGTCAATTTGGAGTGGAAATATGAATTATCTTACCTATGGTAAAAAACAGGATAAAGCATTAGTATTTATACACGGCATGGCATCGACAGCTTTATTATGTTATGAGCCGATACTAAAATACTTTGAAAACTACTATGTCGTGCTTGCAGAGGTCGATGGGCATAGTGATAACATCAAAGGTGATCTGATAAGCCTGAAAGATTGC
>JAFLUJ010000296.1 GCA_022511485.1 Oscillospiraceae bacterium
TCATCTGTTCCAATGTACACTCCCCCAGCTCGCCGTCCTTCATGCAGTAGCAGCAGTATTCCTCGTTCTTTGAGCCATCGGAATTTCTTCCGAACTGACCCTCCTCAGTCATTGGCATACCGCAGCTCTGACAGATAAGCTGTTTTTCCATAAGAATATACCTCCTTTCCTCTGGTTTTTATGCCGGCAAAAATTTAATCGGAAGCCACTATTGTACTTCCGATTTTAATTATATCACCGCAAACATGACAACAGTATGTCATATTTTATACAAATCCCAAGTAAAAGTGTAGACAAAAAATCTGCACAAACCCATAAATGCAAGCTTTTGCTTGATTTTTTGTACACTTTATGACTTGGGATTAGTATGATATTTATTTTTTATACTTTCAGCAATGCGTTTCAGCTCATCCCGCATAAACTGAGGCTCAATGACCTCCGCATTATTTCCATAGGAAAGTATCAGCCCGTAAACCCAGCCGTCCACCGGATAGGAGACCGTGACCACGAAATCACCGTCCGGAAGCCTCGTTATTTCCGTCTCATCAAAATCATCATAGATGCGGAAAGCCATTTCACTGCGTATTTTCAGGATTATTTTTGTACACTCCTGATCCCTGCCGAAATTTTCGATAGGGTCTTCTGCAGGGATATTCCCAATCTCATAATGCTTGTCCGTCACCGAGACCCGCTTCATCCTGCTAATCTTGAAGATACGCATTGCCTTTCTTTCAAGACAGAAGCCCTGACAGTACCATGTCTTGCTTTTGAACCTCAGCTTTGTGGGAAGGATACTTCTGGAGGACACCTCTCCGCTGGGATTGTAGTAATCAAAGGACAGCACATACCTCCCAGTAATTGCTCCCCGTATCAGCTTGAAAACATCCTCGTCAGAACCGCACCAGTTGCTGAGATCAACATCAAGCCAGCTTTCGCTTTCTATGCCGAAAAAAGCGGAGAGCTTTCCCAAAGCCTCTCCCCTGCCAATAATTGAGGTAAATCCCTGCAAAGCCGACAGGACTTCCGTCCGCTCGCTTTCCGACAGCAGTGATTTTTCAATGGAAAACCCCTCCATCATACGGATTCCCCCGCCCTTTCCACGCTCAGCGTAGACCGGAACACCCGCCTGTGAAAGAGCGTCAATGTCCCGGTAAATTGTCCGGACGGACACTTCAAACCGTTCTGCCAGCTTAGCGGCTGTGATACTTCCGCTTTCAAGCAGTATATAAACTATTTCAAACAGCCGGGCGTTCTGCATAGTGAATCTCCTCCGTTATTTTGTAGTTTAAGTTATGTAAAACACATATCACTGCTGCTTTTTATCCGTAGAAAGCACTGCCTCAAAAATTTCCTCTAATTGCTCGTATGTCAATATCTGTATTTCTTCCTCGTATCCAACAAATTTTACTGACAGCACAACTTCGTTTTCTTTGCATATATCCTGATATGGATCATCATCTATCATATCCTGATAAGTATAAATTCTATATGGATCTTCCTGCTGCCATGGGGAAAATATTGTATGATTCGCCATACCATCTTTTATTCTGTCAAGTCCCTGAGGGCAGCTGACCCACCTTGCAACAAAATCAATGCTCCACTGCCTGTTCTTCCTATCAATTATCATATATAAATTGCCTCTTTCATTAAGGCAACACCGCCCCAAGCACGGCGGTCGCCTTTGCACGATAAAACCTAACTTTAATCATTGCTGTTTCGCCGCTCCTGCTGGGAAAAAACACATCCGCAGTAATTCTGACGGTACAACCCGTACTTTTCGGAAAGCTCTATGCTCCGCTTGTATCCGTCCTTTTTCTTGAAATCGGAGGGCAGATGCCTCACACCGTATTTTTCTCCAAGCTCCTCCCCTATTTCATTGAGCTTAGCGGCGTTTTTATAGGGACTTACAGACAGGGTCGTGGTAAAGAAATCAAATCCCTGCTCGGAGGCAAGCTTTGCCGTTTCCTCAAGACGAAGCCGATAGCAGGCGAAGCACCGCTCCCCGCCCTCAAGGATACGCTCCAGACCTCTTACAGCCTCATAAAACCTCTCCTGCTGCCATCCATGCTCTGTAAAGTCCACCGGATTTTTACAGGGAAGCTCACGAATAAGCCGCTTCTGCTCCTCTATGCGGTGCATAAACTCCTCCTCCGGATAAATATTGGGATTATAGTAGAAGATCGTTACAGCGAAATACTCCGAAAGATATTCCAGCACCGCGCTTGAACAGGGAGCACAGCAGCTGTGCAGAAGCAGCCTTGGAGGCTTTTCACCATCAAGAGATCTGATTATCTTTTCCTGTAATATTCTGTAATTTACTTTTGTTTCCATTTTTCACAATCCCCCTGATAAGCGCAGCCTGAACAGCTTCCGCAGCTTATGCAGTCTCCGCTGCATCCACCTTTTTTTCTGTGTCTCATATGGTATATTGCCGAGTAGACAGCAAAAGCAATGACCGCCAGAGCTATACAGTCCGCAGCAGTAAAGTCCGTAAATACAACTCCTGCAAGCGCCGAGGCAACTAAAATACATAGGACAACAATAATATGTTTTTTCATCGGCATCACCTTTCATCATATCAGCATAGACAAAAACCGTCCAGCCTTTACAGCAGACGGTTTTATGTATAATAAATATGATTCAGCGCTTTATTTTATCCATTGAACTCTTAAATGCTTCAAGAACCTTTGGATTGAAGATACCACACTCGCCGTTGAAGATCATGTCAACAGCCTTTTCGTGCTCAAAAGCTGCCTTGTAAACTCTGGGGGATGTCAGCGCATCGTAAACATCTGCAATGGCAACCACCTGAGCGCATATGGAAATATCGTCACCCTTGAGCCCGTCAGGGTATCCCCTTCCGTCATAACGTTCATGGTGATGACGGCATATATCGTAGCTGTAGTTGTAAACTTCCTTATCAAGTATACCGGAAGGCATACTTGCAAGTATCTCGCAGCCCTTTGTAGTGTGCTGCTTCATTATCTCGAACTCCTCATTTGTAAGTCTTCCCGGCTTGTTGAGGATACCATCCGGAATAGCGATCTTTCCTACATCATGAAGAATAGATGCCATAGTGATCTTCTCTATTTCAACACGAGTGGTGTAGTATTCGGGGAACATCTCGCTGACAGCAGTCATAAGAACCTCTGTAATGCCGCTTATACGCTTAACGTGCTCGCCGGATTCACAGTCACGGAACTCAATAACAGACGCAAGAGTTTCGATCATTGAGTGATTGATGCTGTTAAGGGTCTTGACCTGTTCGTCAATGATCTCTTCCAGCTCATTTCTGTGTCTGTAAAGCTCAATTACGCTTCCGATCCGGCACTTAAGGAAGTTCATCATAAAAGGCTTGGAAATAATATCTACCGCGCCAAGATTATAAGCGTCCATCAGTGTTTTCTCACTGTCCGAAGCAGTAATAATGAAAACAGGGATACGGAAAATAATTCCGTTGCTGTTCATTTCCCTGAGAACGTCAAGACCGTCCATTACAGGCATCATAATATCAAGAAGGACAGCGGCAATATCTTCATTCACGTTAAGAATGTCGATAGCCTCCTGACCGTTTTCCGCTTCGAGTATATGATACTCGTCCTTAAAGCCTTCAGCCAAAATCGCTCTGTTGATCTCCATATCATCAACGATCAAAATAGTATTTCTCACAAGGCGCCTCCTATAACATACAAATAGATTTCTTACTTATTTTTTTCAATGCAGGAAATGAACTCTTCCTGAACGGAAAGGATTTTTTCCACCGCAGCCTTTGCCTCATCGGGCTTATCCTCCCTGAGGAGGCTTACCGCATCGGAATACGCTTTATACAAAGGTGTTATAGAAAGGTTTCCCGTTACGCCTTTCAGAGTGTGAGCCTTTTCCAGCGCACCCTGATAATCCCCGGACTCAAAGCAGGGCATGACCTGATTGCTTTCTACCGCAGCAGTAAGCTTACCAAGCATACGCTCGTAAAGGGAGGCATTCCCCATAAAACGTTCCAACGCCTCGTCCGTATTTGCACCCAATGCTTTAAGATCGTCTATCAAACTCATTATTGACCCTCCATATAACTATAAGTATTATTGTGTCAAAAAGTAACTCCATTGCCATAATCATTAATTATTATAGCATACATTCGACATTATTGTCAATAGTAAAAATACTAAAAAATCCACTCAGCGTTCAGCCTTTTCTATATTACTTTTTAGAATCCTCATGACCTCCCGGACATCTATAGGCTTGGGAACATGAGCATTCATTCCGCAGTCAAGACACTTCTTAACGTCCTCTGCAAAGGCGTCCGCAGTCATCGCTATGATAGGCAGACCCGCATCGGGACGGTCAAGCTTACGGATAGCCTCCGCAGCTTCATATCCGGTCATTACCGGCATACGGATGTCCATGAGGACAGCGTCATAATGCCCCACCTCGGACTTCTCAAACATTTCGACGCATATCTTTCCGTTTTCAGCATGGTCAAGAATAAGTCCGTTGCTGGATAAAAGCTCATTTGCGATCTCCCAGTTAAGATCGTTATCCTCAGCAAGGAGAATATGGTATCCGTCAAGACCCTCACTGCCGTTTTCTTCGATTTTAGGCTGTTCCGGCATAAGAGACCCGGAAACGATCTGTTTAAGACCGTAAAACAGAGTGGATTTAAACAGCGGCTTTGAGATGAAACCGTTTATGCCTGCCGCACGAGCCTCCGTCTCAATATCCGCCCAGTCATAAGCGGAAATAAGAAGGATAGGAACATCCTTTCCAAGCTGCTTGCGGATCTCCCTGGCAGTTTCAACTCCGCTCATTCCAGGAAGCTTCCAGTCCAGAAGCATAACCTGATAATCGTTATTTTCACTATGGCGGCGGCTTACCATTTCCACAGCCGTTTCTCCGTCAAGTGTCCAGTCAGCAGTTATGCCAATAGCCTCCAGAGAAGCAACCGTAGTCTGACAGGTCATTTCATCATCGTCAACTACAAGCATACTCCACTTTGGAAGATCCATTTCTTCCTCCTGCTCCTCGGACATCTCCATGTCTATTATAACGTGGAAAGTCGTTCCCTTGTTCGGTTCACTTTCAACATTTATCGTTCCCTTCATAGCGTCCACAATGTATTTTGTGATAGCCATTCCAAGACCCGTACCCTCGGTTTTCTGTATACGCTTCTTGTCCTCACGTGTGAAGGATTCAAATATTGTTTCCTTGAATTCCGGAGACATACCGACACCGTTATCGCTTACAACAATATGTACCTGTGTGTATTTTTCTCCTACAGAGGACTTCTCCTCATAAAGAGAAATAGTTATCCTGCCTTCCTCCGGAGTAAATTTGATCGCATTTGACAGCAGATTTATTATGACCTGATTCAGACGTACACTGTCGCAGTATACATTCTCATTTTCAATATCGTGAATAAATACATCGAAATGCTGATTTTTAGCCTTGATCTGAGGCTGTACGATGCTTACGATACTCTCCATTATCTCCCTGAGAGAGATCTGCTCCATGCTGAGAGTGAGCTTTCCGCTTTCGATCTTGGACATATCCAGCACGTCATTTATGAGTCCGAGAAGATGCTTACCTGATAAGGTTATCTTTTTCAGACAGTTCTTCACCTGATCGATATTGTCGATGTTAGCCGTGGCAATAGCCGTCATGCCAACAATGGCATTCATAGGAGTGCGTATGTCATGGCTCATATTTGAAAGGAACTCACTTTTAGCCTTAGCAGCATTTTCCGCCTCGGTACGTGCAATTTCAAGCTCCTTTATCTGCCTGTTGGTAATTCTATAATAGAATGAGAAGATAATGATTATCATAAGGAGGAAAGCGCTGCCTGAAAGCACAAAGATCAGCATCCACTCACCGATAAATCCACTTACAGTTTCGTTCATCTCACCGTAGGGCATCACCGTTACCAGATACCATTCACTATATGGCAGAGATGTGCAGTAAATATGACGCCGTACAGATTCAAGATCAAATACAGAAGAAAAGTCCCTGTTATTTATCATTGACGACATCAGATCGTCGATATACTCCTCTGCATACCGGCTTTCCCGATCGTTGCCTGCAAAGGATCTTAACCTGTCAAAATAATTAACATCGTAAGAGTTATCCGATGTACTTTTTATAATGTATTGTCCGTCCTTGATTATAATATGGGAAAAAACAATATCGCTTTCATCTTCCAGGGCAAGTATCCTTTTTACAGTAGAGATCGGTATCCCTGCGACTATAGCCATGCTTTTTCTGCCATCCTTCATTGTATAAGCGGCAGGTATTCCTAACAGCACCACATCTGCACCGTATTCATCCTTTGCAATGGCGATCTTCTTTTTTCCGTCTTTAAGCGACTCGATAAACTGAGCAGGTCTTACAGGCTCTGCTCTGTTTCCGTAGACCACCTCTGCCAGACCCTCTTCAGTGAAAAATGACATACTGGAAAAATCATGTGCCATTCCACTGTATGTAAGCAGCCTGCGCATTTCTTCATCGTTCTGGAGATCCTGAGGCGGAACGTCTTCTATAACGCTGTCCAGAAATGACAAACGTGTATCTATGATGGTCTTAAAATGCTTTGAAATACGTTCGTTAAGACCGGACATATACATTTTACCCACATCATCTATAGTTTCGGTGCTCTTCCTGTTCATAAGGAAGCCCAGAACTGTAAACATCACAATACAAGCACATATTACAATAACAAGACTTGCAGTAAGGAATTGTATAGTTTTATTTTTCAAAAAAGATCACCCCAAAAATAAAGACAGATGCATAAGCTTGCCCTGACACATTCATTTCATTATACAATATTTTCATGGAAAATGCAATACGGAACAAGGTTTTTCATAATATATTCACAAATATTTCCGGACAATATGATATAATGACTATATATTGTTTTAATGAAAGTCGGGTTGACGCTGCATTGAAAAAGAAGAAAGTAAATACAAATGAACTGGCATTAAGGCTTACCCTTCTGACAGTCTGCATTATAATCCTTGTAACAGTTGTGCTTCTGGCATTGACCGGACGTATCAGCTTCGGGTCAGATGAGGACGAGGGAGAACCGGTCTATAATGACCTCACCGTCCTTGCAGAATCTGACGATACAGATACAGAACCGGAAACAACTGCCTCCGAAACAGAAGCAGAACCCCAGATCACAGAATCTGAAAGCGAAGTCACCACCGTCCCCGGTGAAACAGAGGAAAGTACGGAGGAAAGCTCCGGCACTACCGCAAGCAGGACGATAATCACCAGTCGTGTCCGGAAGGATTACGACAACAATTCGGTCTACATAGATATGGAGAATGTCCTCCAGCTTCCGGAGCTTCCCGTTGGCTGTGAGATAACCGCCCTTACTATCCTGCTTCGGCACTGCGGCTTTGACGTTGATAAGACCGATCTTGCAAAGAATTATCTCCCCAAAAGCTGGGGAAATCCCCGCTATGAGGACGGAAAAACCTATAAGGACAGCTTTTTCGATTATTTTATCGGAGATCCCTTCGGCACAGGCTACGGCTGCTTTTCGGGAGCTATCGTAAAAGCGGCGAACGCCTATATCTCTGACCACGGCGGAGGATTTACCGTAAAAAATATTTCCGGCTCACACCCGGACGTTCTCTATGACTACCTTGCAGCAGGAACGCCCGTCCTTTGCTGGGCAACCGACGGAATGATCGAGCCGGAGTATTACGAAACATGGTACGACAACGTGACCGGAGAGCAGCTTGACTGGTATCTGAACGAGCACTGCTTCGTACTGGCAGGCTTCAACATGAGCGGAGATTTAGTCACCCTCAACGATCCCATGAAGGGTATAATCGACTATAATATCAATAAGTTTGAGACCCGGTATGACCAGATGCACCGTCAGGCAATAGTGATACTTCCAAACGGCGGCGGAGGGTACACCGCTCCTGCGGAGGGCACTGAAACGGCAGCCACTACTGAGGATACACAGTACGAGTGGGAAACCGAGGAAACAACGGAAACAGAATCCACCTGGGAGGAAACCACAGAAGACACATATGGAATATTTATAGCTGAGCCCACCTGGTATTCAGAAAATCAATAACGGGGAATCCCCAGCCATCTAAAGATAAGATATAAAAATAAAGGGAGAAAGTCATAGCTTTGGCTTTCTCCTTTAATAATTTGTATCATAAACTGAATCGTACTATTTTATTATTAGCCTGTAAATTCCATAAGCGACCCATATTATCCAGGAATATGCCCAAGCACTGAATGCGATGCTCACTAATAAATAAACAGCCGCCACTATAATAGCAATTATCCAATTCATAGTAATTTTCTTACTCATATATATCCCCCCATATGATATACAATAATCCGGAATTTAGGGCAATACCGCACAACTATTGTGCGTCAGACGCGCAGTCAGATTTTTCGTCAGATTGTGCAAAAATTTCGCAGGCATACT
>JAFLUJ010000297.1 GCA_022511485.1 Oscillospiraceae bacterium
GTCTTTGGAAAGGGGTCTGGGGAATAACCTTTCTTCAGAAAGGTTTTCCCCAGTAGAAGTACAGAGGTACTAAGCTAAATTATGATTTACATTACTTGTCCGCTAATTCGCCGCTTCAATATCCGCAGGAGGCTGGTCAAGACGAAGTACCTTTGAGATCCCCTTATCCTGCATTGTCACGCCGTACATAACATCCGCCTCGTCCATTGTGCCCCGACGGTGAGTTACCAGTATAAACTGAGTGGTGTCCGTAAAATGCCTCAGATACTGAGCATATTTGCTTACGTTTACATCGTCCAGAGCCGCTTCGATCTCGTCGAGGATACAGAACGGCGCAGGCTTGATCTTCAGGATAGCGAAGTATATAGCTATCGCAACAAACGCCTGCTCGCCTCCGGAAAGCAGCGAAAGATTCTTTATTACCTTTCCGGGAGGAGCAACATTTATCTCAATACCGGATTCAAGGACGTCCTCCGGATCGGTGAGAGTAAGCTCCGCCTTTCCTCCTCCGAACAGCTCAACAAAGATCTGCTTGAAGTTTTCGTTTATCTGATTGAAGCTCTCGCTGAACTGACGGCGCATATTGTCGGTAAGCTCCTCAATAAGAGCCTCCAGCTCCCGCTTGGAGGTCTCAACGTCGTCAAGCTGCTCCTTCATGAAGTTGTAACGTTCCGAAACTTCCTTGTATTCCTCGATAGCTGCAACGTTTACATTTCCCAGACCACGTATCTTCTGTTTGACATCGTTAAGCTCTCTCTGAACAGCAAGCAGATCGGAAACAGGCTTCGCTATCTCCACTGCCTCAGAAAGATACAGACTGTACTGCTCCTGCATTTCGGAGATAATACCGTCGTACCTTGTCTGTACAGACTCCCGCCTTTCTTCAAGACGGGTCATTTCTCTGGAAAACTTCTCCTTTTCCTCACTCAGCTCACGAATTTTTTTGTGCCCCTCGTTGGACTTCTGCTCCATCTCCCTGTGAGCGGACTGTTCTTCAAGGATCTTGGCGTTTATTTCAGCGACCTCGTCAGCAGTTCCTGCAAGAGCCGCCTTACGTTCTTCAATGAGCCTTTCCTTTTCGACTATGATATTCTTCTGCTCTTCAAGTGCAAGAGCAAGACGGGCAGTATTGTCTCCTAACGCGGAGAACTGTTCCTCCAGCTGCTTTATTTCCGCTTCAAGAGCGTCCTTGTCCTTGCTGCGTTCAAGCTGATAGAGCTTCATTTCAGACATTGCTTCCGAAAGCTTTTCACGCTTCTCCCTGATAGATGCACGCTTCTCCTCACTGTCAGCTGCAAGCTGTTCAAAATCGGCGATCTCCTTTTCACAGTCCTTTAACTGCACCGACGCATCGGCGGCGTTTTTGTCGGTCTCCTCAATTTTTTCCCTGTAACGCTTTGAGTTTTCCTCTGCCGTTTCAAGCTGTCCGGCAGTCTGTTCAAGCAGAGCGTCAATGCGCTTTATTTCAGCTTCAAAGCGTATTTTATCTTCGTTTATGATACGAAGCTCGTCCTTTGCTCCCTCAATGTCAAAGCCCATTTTGTCGGTCTCCGCCTGGAGCTTTTCAACATTCTGCTTTACCTCGGACATCCGCTGTTCAAGCTTCGCCTTTTCAGCATTCAGCTTTTCAATGTCGTTCTTTCTGGTAAGGACGCCGCTGGACTTTGCCGTAGAGCCTCCTGTAAATGAACCTCCCGCATTGATGACCTGACCGTCCAGAGTAACTATTTTGAACTTGTATCCGTACTTTTTCGCTATTACCGTAGCGTCGTCAATGTCCTCCGCAATGACGATACGTCCAAGCAGGGAATTAAACACTCCCACAAGCTCAGGAGCAAATCCTACGATGTCCACTGCCAGAGCAACAAATCCCGGACAGTCATCCAGACCCTTTTCACCGAGACGGTTTCCCTTGACGGAGGTCACAGGAAGGAAGGTTGCACGTCCTGCCTTTGTTTCCTGCAAGAGACGGATACCCCTTTTGGCGGTCTCCTCGTTGTCAACGACGATATTCTGCAAAGCCCCGCCCAGAGCGGTTTCGATGGCGAGACTGTATTTCCCCTCAACGTTTATAAGCTGAGCAACAGAGCCATGAACGCCACGAAGCTGTCCCGACTTTGCTGATTTAAGTATCTGTTTTACGGAATGAGCAAAGCCCTCCATGCTGTTTTCAAGGTCGGTGAGCAGACGGATGCGCTGCTCCTTGTCACGGATGGAAAATCCGATGTCTTCAAATTCCTTTTTAGCCAGAGACAGCTTTTCCGCACGTCCGGAGTAAAGCTTGGAAAGTCCGTTTATACGGTTTTCCGCCTCTCCGGTCTTTTCTTCAAGCATACGGCTGCCGTCCTCGGCGTCCCGCTTTTCCTTTGTAAGCTCCTCGGTGTACTCCCTTAACTGCTCCTCCTGCTGACCGGACTGACGAAGCTGTTCTGCAAGATCAGCTTTGCCGGAATCCGCAGAAGAAATTATGATATTCAGCTCAGAACGCTTTATGTAAAGCTTGTTCAGGCTGCCGCTTATGTCGCTGTACTTGCTGTCAAAGCTGTCCTGCTCGGTGATAAGAGTATTTAACTCCTCCTGAGCTGCACTGTGCTTTTTCTCAGTTTCGGCAATGTCCTCATCAGCCTTTTTGATAAGGGACAGCTTTTCCTCGATTATACGGCGGTTTTCGTCTCCGGAGTTCTCCGCCGCCTTCTGCTGCTGTTCAATATCAGCTATAGCGTCGTTGCAGTGGGCAATGTCATTTTCAAAAACTGCAATATCTGAATGAAGCTGGGTGTTTGAACGCTCCGCTTCAAGGATCTTCGCTCTTAATTCCTCGATGTGTATGTCGGAGGTCTGCATATTTTTCTGAAGCTCCTCCGCCTCCTCTTCAAGACGGGAAATATCCGCCTCCACAGCGTCATATTCATTTGTATTTATAAGTATCTTGTCAGACAGCTCGGAAAGATTTGCTTTCAGATCATCAAGCTGCTTGACCCAGACGGTTATGTCAAGCTCCTTTTTCTTTTCGGAAAGCTCGATGAATTTTGCTGCCTTTTCCGACTGTATACGGAGAGGCTCAACACGGCTTTCCAGCTCGCCGAGAATATCCCGGAGACGGAGTATATTTTCCTGAGCGGCAGCAAGACGTCTTTCCGCCTCGGCTTTTTTATAGCGGAATTTGGATATTCCCGCAGCCTCCTCGAAAATTTCCCGGCGCTCTCCCGACTTTGCGGAAACTATCTCCGCAACACGTCCCTGTCCGATTATGGAGTAACCGTCCCTTCCGAGACCTGTATCCATAAAAAGCTCGTAAATATCCTTAAGGCGCACCTGAGAGCCGTTTATAAGATACTCGCTTTCACCGCTGCGGTAGAGCTTTCTCGTAACGGATACCCGATCGGAGGGTATCTGCAAAATGCCCCTGTTGTTTACAATATTAAGGGTGACCTGTGCATATCCCACAGCCTTACGCTGAGTTGTTCCGGAGAAAATAACGTCCTCCATTTTTGAGCCTCTGAGCGTTTTTGTGGACTGCTCTCCCAGCACCCACCGCACCGCGTCGCCTATGTTGGATTTTCCGCTTCCGTTAGGACCTACAACAGCAGTCAGACCCTTGTGGAAATCCAGCTTTATTTTATCAGGGAAGGATTTAAACCCCTGCATTTCAAGTGATTCCAAATACATTTCATTCGTCCTTTGTAACAATTATACTTCTTCCGGAAAGACTTGCTTCCGGTCTGATCTTTATCCTTATACCAACAGATTCAAAATACTCTTTGTTGCTCCTTTTATGTCCCGCCGCCTTGCTTACCGCATCGGGAGCAGTATAAACTATGAAGTCCCTGCCCTCCGTCAATTTCCTTTCAATTTCCCTGCGAAACAATATACCCTCGCAGATCTCACGGAACGCGGGATGATAGAAGCCTCCCAGCATATCCGCTTCCACAGCTTCGGAGGCGTGAAGTCCAAGCTTTATGACCCCTATTCCCTCCTGCTCAAACATTTCCAGCATATCAGCGCATATTTCCGCTGCTGTTTCAAATGGGTATGGCTTGTACTCCCCGCTTTCAAAAAGATCTCCAAGCCTTGTATTTTTAAGTATCACGACAGGGTAGATCCTCACCGTGTCCGGTCTGAGCTTTATTATCTCCCTTGCCGTTTCCATGTCCTTTTCCGGGGAGGACATATACAGTCCCGTCATCATCTGCAAGCCAAGCTCAAAGCCGTACTCCCTTATAAGGCGGGATGCGTGACCGACGTCCTCTGCTGTATGTCCCCGTTCGTTTGCTTCAAGGACATCATCGTCCATGGACTGAGCTCCAAGCTCGATTGATGTCACCCCGTATTTTTTCAGGATGTCAAGCACCTGTTCGTCGATACAGTCAGGACGTGTGGAAATTCGTATCCCACGAACTCTGCCGCTTTTTACAAAGGGGAAGGCGGTTTCAAGAAGTCCCGTCATGTACTCCCTGTCAATTGCGGTGAAGCTGCCTCCGAAAAAGGCGATCTCTGCGTCACCGTCAGGAAGTCCCATGCAGGCGGTCTCCAGCATCTCCCCTACCTGCTCCGGCGCGGGAGCAGCGGAGGTGTGGCTTATCGTCCGCTGATTGCAGAACGAACAAGTGTTGGGACATCCCATATGAGGGATAAAGACTGATATATTGCTGTGACCCATTATTCCTTATAACCCATAAGCCGGAGGGCTTCCCGTGCCGCTGCCTGCTCCGCCTGTTTCTTGCTATGTCCCTCTCCTGTGCCGATAACATTGCTGTTGAGCCGCACCTGGACCACGAATTTTCTGTCATGATCGGGACCGGTCTGGTCAGCCAGGACGTACTCCACGTGTTCCTCCGGATTTTTCTGGATTATCTCCTGCAAAGCGGTCTTGTAATCATGGAGAGCCTTGGAGCTGTCCGCGTCAAGATCCTTTGGGATAAAGGACAGGACATATTTTTTCGCCGCTGCCATGCCGCCGTCAAGATATATCGCGGCGATGACCGCTTCAAATGCGTCGGAAACAATTGAGGGACGTTCCCTGCCTCCGCTGTTTTCCTCACCCTTGCCCAGAAGGAGATATTTTCCTAAATCTATTTTCTTTGAAAACTCAAACAGAGCTTTTTCACATACAAGGGAGGCTCTTATTTTTGTAAGCTCACCCTCCGGAAGATGTCTGAAATGCTTGAAAAGGTGCTCGGAGACCACTATTGAAAGCACGCTGTCACCGAGAAATTCAAGCCGCTCGTTTGAATTGAGACCCCGCTTTGCCTCATTTGAATATGAGGAATGGGAAAGAGCTTCCTGTAAAAGTGTCTTTTTCTTAAAGGTATATCCTATTTTCTTTTCAAATTCCAAAGTGTCCATTTTTACGCTCCTTTCTTTTTATTTTTATCACGCAGTGATGATACTCTTTGCTTTTGAGGGGGAAGCGCCCCTTTGGAATCCTAAATTATTTTTTCTCTACAGCCGCAAGTGAAGAGGTTATCTCGTCAATTACCTTCCCCTCCACACAGTTTTTCGCCTGACGGATAGCATTGTAAAATGCTGTTGCATCGGAAGAACCGTGAGCTTTTATCACCGGCTTTGATATTCCCAGAAGGACAGCTCCGCCCACCTCTTTGTAGTCCATCTTCTTACGGAACGCTTTTATCTTCGGCATTATCATAAGAGCTGCCAGCTTTCCGCCGATGTTGGAGGTAAGCATATCCTTCAGAGTATGGCTGAAATAAGAGCCCATACCCTCGTAAAGCTTCAACAGGACGTTTCCGGTAAAGCCATCGGTAACAACTACCTCACACTCTCCGAAGGGGACTTCCCTTGCCTCCAGATTTCCGTAAAAGCTGACGGGAGCATTCTGGAACTGCTTATATGCTTCGATCTCAAGCTCCCTTCCCTTTGTATCCTCAGCTCCTACATTTACAAGTCCCACCTTGGGAGAGGAAATTCCCATGACCTTATTCATGTAGCAGCTTCCCATAACTCCGAACTGGATAAGCATTTCGGGGCGGCAGTCAACATTAGCCCCTCCGTCAACAAGTATCATATATCCCTTTGCTGTAGGCATTATAGGAGCAAGAGCCGCACGCTTTACTCCCTTGATCCGCTTTGCGATAAAGGTTGCTCCCACAACCAGCGCTCCCGTGCTTCCTGCGGAAACAAAGGCGTCCCCCTGTCCGTCGGAAAGAGCTTTCAGACCAACTGCCATTGAGCAGTCAGATTTTTCCTTTATTACCATAGTAGGCTCGTCGTGAATATCAATAACGGACTCGGTATGTATTATTGATATTTTATCGAGAGATATTCCGTTTTTCTCTGCGGTGTCCTTTATAATTTTTTCATTTCCGGACAGAACTACCTCCACACCGAGCTTTGAAACAGCCTCTGCTGCACCCTTTATCACTTCAAGGGGAGCGTTGTCCCCGCCGAATGCGTCAACAATTATTTTCATAAAAATTATTTCCTTTCTTTTTTATTTTTAAATCTTGACCCAAGCTGTTCCTCTAAAAAATTCCTCATATCATCAGAATTTCCGATAGTAAACTTGTCCTTGTCAATAACATACCACATACTTTTTTCTGTATTTATATAAAAATAATAATCTGTTTCATAAGCATTTTTTATATCATTATAATAAAAGACATTGTTTTCTTTGAAGTCCTTATTTTCAATTCTGTCCTGATAAAAAATATATTTATCGGGAATATCTTCACAGGAAAGGATCTCGTTCAAAGAATTGTACAGCGCAACTAAAAAAGGCCAGCAGCAGTACAGCGCAAAAAGCACAATACCAAATGCATCAGGCTTTGAAAATACCATGAATAGCAACGGTATCATTAAAATTAATTGTACTATGAACAGCTTCTTAAAAGCAAACATCCGCAAAGAAAACTGTCTTTTAAAAGTCAATTTGCAGCTGATCTCAAATAAAACCCGGCTGTTTGTTTGCTGAATATTAGTATCTGCATTTACCGATCCCATCGTTATCTCCCTATGTACTTTCCTTATTTAAATAATATACTCAAACATTCTGGACTTTAACCAGCCCTCGTTTTCATAAAACATATCAATGGTATCGACGTATTTGAATCCTGATTTCACATACGTTTTTTCCGCCGGGAGATTCCCGTCAAGAACGTCCAGACGGATGGTTTTTATGCCGTTCTCCCGAGCCGTTTCAATGACTCTCTGAACCATCTGCGTTGCTATCCCCCTGCCCGAATATTCAGACAGGACACCAAGTATATGTACCACATAAAGCTCCCCGTCCCTGGCGTCAACAGACCAGTTTATCTTGCCGAAGCCCTCATTATATTCATGATTTACCACCATGCAAGACACGATCTTACCGTCTGTTTCTCCCACGTATAATTCACCTTTCCGGATGGACTCTGCAAGATATTCCTGCGTAGGATATATGTCCTTTTTCCAATCCGGAGAATATTCCGCGTCTTTAAGTCCGTCAATTACAGTGTAGTAAAACTCCCTGACGTTATCAAAGTCATCCATACAGGCAATTCTGATATGTAACATAGACACCTCCGTTAAATCAGGATCACAAAACATTAGACCAAACAGTGATAAGTGCGTCATATACACCGTGCATTATAATCAAAGATAAAGTAGAACAGTCTTTTATTTTCATTCTGCACAAGCACCATAACACTCCAAAAAATCCCGTCATAAATATCTGACCGATATTTCCTCCGAGAATATGAAACAGCCCGAACAATACCGAAGAACCTATCACAGCGGCAGTTTCTGTCCCGAATACAGTCCTGAATTTTTTATAAAGAAATCCCCTGAATGCCAGTTCTTCCGCAAAACCTACTGCAATTATGCAATACGCAAATTCATAAATATACTGCCATAAATATGAATACCTTTTTCCGCTGTCAAAATATTCTCCGAATCCAAGCAGATGAAATGTTACTGTAAATACCGCAGACATCGCGAGACCCAGAACAACACCGGTCAATATCTGCCTTAATACGTGTTCCCTGCAAAATCCGTATTCCGATAATGGCTTCTTATCACAAATCATTATTATCACCGGAACTATAACAATAGCCCAATAGGTAATAATCATCATTATCATTCTGACCAATACAGGCAGAGACATAAGTATGTATTGATTAAACATTACAACCCCGACCAGCCCAAGCATTATACCCAAAAAGCCGATTATAAGGCTGACGACCTCTTTTTTCCTGTCCATAAATATGACCATGCTCCCGTAGGGAGCATCACTCCTTTCGCGATGTTATGTGCGGTTTTGCACAGCAAAATTTCAGACG
Source organism: Oscillospiraceae bacterium (assembly GCA_022511485.1). Taxonomy (GTDB): domain Bacteria; phylum Bacillota; class Clostridia; order Oscillospirales; family Ruminococcaceae; genus RGIG8773. Next base: position 8,277 of record JAFLUJ010000297.1, read on the forward strand.
GCAGTCTGAAAAGCACAAAACTCGCAGTTTGAAAATCG
>JAFLUJ010000298.1 GCA_022511485.1 Oscillospiraceae bacterium
GTAGGTAAGAGCGAGACCGCGGTTGAGCTTATCAAGCGGGGACACCGTCTTGTTGCTGACGATGCAGTGGAGATCAGACGAGTTTCCAACATCAGTCTTGTAGGCTCGTCACCGGAGAATATACGTCATTTTCTGGAAATTCGCGGCATAGGTATTATCAATGCCCGCAGATTGTTCGGTATGGGCGCTATCAAGGTAACGGAGAAGATCGACATGATCGTCGAGCTTGAACCCTGGGACAGCGAAAAGGTTTATGACAGAATGGGCGTTGACAGTGAGTACACATCAATTCTTGGCGTAAAAGTTCCCTGCGCTACAATACCTGTAAGACCGGGTCGAAATCTGGCTGTAATTCTCGAAGTCGCAGCTATGAACAACCGTCAGAAGAAAATGGGTTACAATGCCGGACAGGAGCTTCTTGACAATCTGGGTCTTGATATGGATCACAAGGAAACCATTAAAAAATGGGATATTTATTGATGGGAGGGACGGGTCTTGCAAATTATTGCGGATACACATACCCATACTGTCGCTTCCACCCACGCCTATTCTACGGTGCTGGAAATGGCTCAGTATGCGCAAAAGGCAGGCATGACTGCTCTTGCTATAACAGACCACACTCCCGCGTCGGTTGACGGACCTCATGTGTGGCATTTCCATAATCTGAAAAAAGCTCTCCCCAGAGAGCTTTTTGGCGTAAAGATGATATTCGGAGCGGAGTCAAGTATTATCGACTATGACGGAACGATAGATTTTCCGGAGGAGGAGTGCCGGGCTCTGGACTGGATAATCGCTTCTATCCACAGGAGTCATCTTAAAAGATCCTCAAAGGAGGACATAACACGTCTTTATCTGGGAGTAGCGGAAAATCCCTATGTGGACGTTATCGGTCACTGCGCTACGGTGGGATACGAGTTTGACTACGAAAAGTGCCTGAAAAAATTCAAGGAATGTGAAAAGCTGGTGGAGATAAACGAAAGCTCCATTATGTGGAAAAATACTTCTGAAAATTATAAAGAGGTCATACGGATATGCAAGAAATACGAGATACCGGTCGTTGTCAATTCGGACGCTCATTTCTGTACTCTGGTGGGACAGTTCAATATTTCACTTTCCATGCTGAAGGAGCAGGATTTCCCGGAAGATTTGATCGTAAATGCTGACTGGGACAGATTAAAGGAATATATTACTGCCAAAAGAGGCAATATTTTTCTTGCCGATGACATAAAATGTGTATAGGGGATCTCTGAAAATCTCCCTATAGCTATTTCGTAGGAAATGAGGAAGATTTATGACGGATCAGCAGATAAGCCGTATTGCAGAAGAAGCAGAAGCCTTGGGCTGCACAATCGAAAGGGACGCTGTACTTAAAGATCATACCACCTTTAAAATAGGCGGGAAATGTGACCTGCTGGTGAAGCTTCGCGGGGAAGAAAGCTTTTTAAAGCTGATACCTCTTGCGGAGCAGCTTGGCGTTACTTATTATATTTTCGGAAAAGGCTCTAACCTTATCGTTGATTCGGACGGGGTAGAAGGGGTAGTCTTTGTTTCCGGAAAGGATTTTTCAGAGATCACCCGGAAGGACGACACAACTTTGGTATGTACAGCGGGAACTCCTTTGTCTCAGATATGCAATGCTGCTCTTGAATATGGTCTTAGCGGACTGGAATTTGCTTACGGTATTCCCGGAACGCTGGGGGGAGCGGTGTTTATGAATGCAGGAGCTTACGGCGGGGAAATGAAGGATGTTATTGTCTCCGTCAGAGCAATGGACAGAACAGGCAGGGTAATAGAGTATTATCCCGACGATCTTGGTTTTTCCTACCGGCACAGCAGGTTTTCCGAAAGCGGAGAGATAGTTCTTTCTGCGGAAATACGTCTGCAAAAGAGAGACAAAGCTGCAATAAAGGGGCAGATGGACGAGCTTATGGAGAAGCGCCGTTCCAAGCAGCCGTTAGAGTATCCAAGTGCGGGAAGTACCTTTAAGCGTCCGGAGGGAAGCTATGCCTCCCTGCTTATAGAGCAGTGCGGTCTGAAAGGCATTCATGTGGGAGACGCAGAGGTAAGCGTCAAGCACAGCGGATTTATCATCAACAGGGGAAACGCCGACTTCTCACAGCTTATGGAGCTTATTGAAATAGTCAAAAAAACCGTCAAAGAAAAAACAGGGCATGCGCTTGAATGTGAGCCTCTTATCATTTCCGACAAGGAAGAATACAGAGCAGAGAGGAAGGGTACAGAATGAAATTTTTGATAGTAACAGGAATGTCCGGTTCAGGAAAATCCGGAGCTGTAAATATTTTGGAAGATATAGGATATTACTGCATAGATAATATCCCTCCTCAGCTTATCCCCAAGTTTGCGGAGATATGTGTAAACAACGGGCAGATGAAAAAGGTCGCAATTGTCACCGATATCCGTGGCGGAGAGCTTTTTCTGGAGCTTGACGAGGGTCTTAACTACCTTAAAAGCAATGACATGGATACCTCCATACTTTTCCTTGACGCAAGTGATGACGTACTTATCAAGCGGTACAAGGAGACCCGCCGCAAGCATCCTCTGGATGAACAGAGCCACGGCAGTCTGCAAAATGCCATAGACAGCGAGCGAAAGATACTTGCTTCCGTAAGGGAGTATGCGGATTATTACATTGACACCTCCGAGCTTTCCATGGGACAGCTTAAAGAGACGGTCTACTCGCTTTTCCTTGACAATCCCAATGAATCCATGGTGGTAAAGGTAATGTCCTTCGGATATAAGTATGGAGTTTCCAGAGAGGCAGACCTTGTGTTTGACGTCCGCTGTCTGCCGAATCCTTTCTACATCCCGGAGCTTAAGCATCACACCGGTACAGAAAGCTGTGTAAGCGATTTTGTTATGAAATATGAGCAGTCAAAGACCCTGCTTTCAAAGCTTGAAGATATGCTGGATTTCCTTATCCCTCTTTATATCCATGAGGGTAAAAGTCAGCTTGTTATAGCTTTCGGCTGCACAGGGGGAAAGCACAGGAGCGTTACCTTTGCAGAAGCTATCTATAAATATCTTGACCACAAGAAAATGAAGTGCCGCATAAGTCACAGGGATATAAACAAGGATCGATAAAACCGGGGTGATGTTCAATGACAGTTAAAAGGACTTTCCTCAATATCGGGATAATACTGACAATGATCGCCTTAGCTATGCTTGTATCTCAGATATATGAAAATTTTTGTATGGTTGAAGCAGAGGGAACGGTCAAAATTATAAATGTAATGAATGACGTCGAAAAAGCTGATTACCGTATTGTTTATGAAAATGGCAGAGGTATCTGGCGATTTCCTGTTGAGCAAATGTCCGGGTATGATTTTTCAGGATATGATTTCAGAAATACGCTGTCTGTCGGTGATAAAGTTATCATTTACTGTGACAAAAGAACCGGGGAGCCGATAATGAGTCTGAGCGATAAGCGGCATTATGTCGAGATAGCTTTATTTGGCGTGCCGGGAATTATTCTGGTAGTTCTGGGATTTTCCGCAATTAAGGGATACTATAGCGAGTTCTTTTGCAAATTTCCGATACAATTCTTTTTCAGTGTTATTACATGGGCTTTTCTTATTTATATATGGGTTGATTCCAGGGGATTTGCCAATAGTTGGAACGGTTTAATAATTTATCCCATTATACTGGTAAATGCAGTTTTAAATGCGTTAATATGGACTATAACATGGGTTGTATGCATGGCAAAGCGTCAGAAATCTGAAATAATCTCTCATATGGAGTGATGATATGTCATTTTCTCACGATGTTAAAAAAGAGCTTTGCTCGGCGATAACGGATAAAGACAGAAAATACTGCTGTCTTTACGGTATGCTGCTGTTTTGCAGAAGCTTTTCCCCCGAATCTATAGTATTCCAGACGGAGAATGAGCAGGTTTCCGATCTTTTTTGCAGGCTCATTGACGATGTTATAGGCGGCTCCGGGATAATTGAAATATCAAGAACCGAAAAGAAAAACGGAGGAGCACTCTATTCCCTCAGTGTACCCTCAGAGCATTATCGTGAGGAGATAATTTACAGATACAGAATATCCAGCAGGACGCTTATACACCGTATCCAGAACGATATTATTGACAACAACAGTGTTTATGCTTTCATTGCAGGAGCGTTTCTTTCCTGCGGAAGCATTACCGAGCCAATGAAAGAGTACCATCTTGAATTTGCCGTACCGTTTCCGGAGCTTGCAGAAGATCTTATGAAGCTGCTTTTCTCTGTGGGGGTGACTTCCAAATACGCCGAGAGAAAAAACACCTATGTGATTTACCTAAAGGACAGCGAGGCTATCGAAGATCTGCTTACTCTTATGGGAGCTACAATGAGCAGCATCGAGCTTATGAACGTAAAGATATTCAAGGACGTCCGGAACAAGGCAAACCGCATTGCAAACTGTGATGCAGCCAATATTGAACGCACTTTGCGGGCTTCCGAAAAGCAGATAGCGGATATTGAATATATTATGGAGACGGAAGGTCTGGACAGCCTTACGCCGGAGCTTCGTAACATGGCGGAGGTGCGGCTTGAAAATCCGGATGTTTCCCTGAAAGAGCTGGGCGAAATGCTTGACAAGCCTGTGGGACGCTCCGGAGCTAATCACAGGCTGAAAAAGCTGTCGGAGATCGCAGAGCAGATCAGGGCGCAGCGAAACTAAAGTTGGTTTTTCCGTCCATAGTAGGATCAATTCCGTCGGTCGATGCGCCGTTCAAAGGTGATTCTGTCTGTTTTTTGTCATGGGAAATTTTAAGCTGGTAAATATTTTTGCCGGGTGAAAGGATATTTTTATGAGCTTCGTTCATTTGCATCTTCATAGTGAATACAGTCTTCTGGACGGCGCCTGCCGCATAAAGCAGCTTGTTTCCCGTGCAAAGGAGCTGGGACAGTCCGCTGTTGCTGTTACCGATCACGGAAATATGTATGCCGCTGTGGAGTTCTACAATGAAGCTGTCTCACAGGGGATAAAGCCAATTATCGGCTGCGAGGTCTATGTTGCCCCAAGGACAAGGTTTGACAAAATTCACGGTCAGGACAACAAGCCCTATCACCTGGTGCTGATGTGCAAAAATAACGAGGGCTATCAGAATCTTATAAAGCTGGTTTCCTACGGATATACCGAGGGCTTTTACAGCAAGCCCAGAGTGGACATAGAGCTTCTGGAAAAATACCATGAGGGTATAATTGCTCTTTCAGGCTGTCTTGCCGGGGAAATTCCCAGAAAGCTTGTGAACGGTGAGTATGAAAACGCCAAAAGCATCGCTCTCAGATACCTTGAAATATTCGGTGAGGGAAACTACTATCTGGAAATACAAAACCATGGTATCCCCGATGAGGAAAGGATACTCCCGCTGCTGTACAGGATCTCCGCAGAGACAGGGATACCTCTTGCAGCAACAAACGACGCTCACTATGTTCTGAAAGAGGACGCGGAGGTACAGAGGGTGCTTATTGCGATCCAGACAAACACCGTTCTGGGAGAACCTAACCCTCTTAATTTTCCCACAGATGAGTTCTATATAAAGTCCGAAGAAGAAATGATGTCGCTTTTTGCTAATGTCCCTCATGCAGTGGAGAACACGGCGAAGATAGCGGATATGTGCAATGTTACCTTTGAGTTCGGAAAAACAAAGCTTCCCAAATTTACTGCGGAGGGGGTCACTGACAATACAGAGTACTTCCGTCAGCTTTGCTATGAGGGAATGAAAAAACGCTATGGGGAAAGTCCTGATAAAACAGTTACGGAGCGCATGGAATACGAGCTGAGTGTAATTACCAGGATGGGGTATGTGGACTACTTTCTCATTGTATGGGACTTTATCAGATACGCAAGGGAAAACAGTATTCCGGTAGGTCCGGGGCGAGGCTCGGGAGCGGGAAGTATTGCAGCGTACTGTATAGGAATTACCGGTATTGATCCCATGAAATATAATCTGATCTTTGAAAGATTCCTTAATCCTGACCGTATTTCCATGCCCGACTTTGACATTGATTTCTGTTACGAGGGAAGACCCCGGGTAATAGATTACGTTGTAAGGAAATACGGCTCTGACCGTGTTGCACAGATCATAACCTTTGGTACGATGGCTGCAAAGGGAGCGGTCCGTGATGTGGGACGGGTCATGGGACTTCCTTATCAGGCGGCGGACAAGGTCTCCAAGCTCATACCATTCGGACTTCATGTTACCCTTGACGGCGCTCTTAAAGAAAATGACGAGCTTGCTTCTTTATATAACAGTGATCCCTCGGTAAAGCGGCTTATTGACACTGCCCGGAAGATCGAAGGTATGCCTCGCCATGCTTCGACCCATGCTGCAGGAGTTGTGATCTCCGACGCTCCGGTAAGCAGTTATGTCCCGGTCCAGCTTAACGGGGATTCTGTGGTAACACAGTACACGATGACGATACTTGAAAGTCTCGGACTGCTTAAAATGGACTTTCTGGGACTTCGCAACCTTACGGTAATACGGGATGCTTCCGATTTTATAAGGGAATCTGAACCTGATTTTGATATTGAAAGGATACCTCTTGACGATTCCGGGGTGTTTGAAATGATCTCCCAGGGAAAAACAGGGGGAGTGTTCCAGCTTGAAAGCGCAGGCATGAGGCAGACACTTATGCGGCTTTGTCCCGAATCCATAGAGGATATTATCGCGGTGATCTCATTGTATCGTCCCGGTCCTATGAACAGTATACCGACCTATATTGAGTGCAGGCATGACCCGTCCAAGGTCACATACAAGCATCCCATACTGAAAGACATTCTTGACGTGACCTACGGCTGTATCGTCTATCAGGAGCAGGTAATGGAGGTCTGCCGCAAAATGGCAGGATACTCCTATGGTCAGGCAGACCTTGTTCGCAGAGCGATGGCAAAGAAAAAGCATGATGTCATGCTTAAAGAACGGAGCGCATTTGTCGAGGGTGCTCAGAAAAACGGAGTTCCTAAGGAAATTGCGGACGATATTTTTGACGAAATGGTAAGCTTTGCATCATACGCTTTCAATAAATCCCATGCGGCGGCGTATGCCTATGTGGCTTATCAAACCGCCTATCTGAAATGTCATTATTTCAAGCAGTACATGGCTGCGCTTATGACAAGCTGTCTTGACAGCACAGGAAAGCTTCTGGAATATATGACGGAGTGTTCAAAGAACGGGGTAAAGATATTGAATCCGGACATAAACGAAAGCGATGCCGGATTTGTTCCCTCTGAGCAGGGGATACGCTTTGCTCTGGCAGCGGTGAAAAATCTGGGATACAGCTCTATCCGGGACATCGTGGCAGAGCGGGAGGAAAACGGAAGCTTCAAGTCGTTGGAGGATTTCTGCAAGCGTGTCAGCGGCAGGGAAATAAACCGCAGGGCTGCTGAGAGTCTTATCAAATGCGGAGCTCTTGACGGCTTCGGACTGAACCGCCGGGAGCTGACTGAGAATTACGATCGTATTTTCAGCAATGCCCAGGCGTTCTCCATGAAAAATATGGAAGGACAGATAAACTTTTTTGAAATGTCCGATGATGACAGCAGCAGTCAGTCGGAGGTGGAGCATTTTCCGGAATACTCTCTTTCCGAAAAGCTGGAGATGGAAAAAGAGGTAATTGGGATGTATCTTTCGGGGCATCCATTGGAAAGCTATTCGCTTTACAGCGAGCTGTGCAGGATGACGCCTATCTCTCTGCTTTACGATGAGTCTTCCGGTATCAGGGACGGTGCGGAGATCTCGGTATTATGTCTCTTGCAGGAGATAAAGCCTCATACCCAGAAAAACGGTTCAAGAATGGCATTTGTCACTCTGGAGGATATGACCGGAGAGGTAGAGGGACTTGTTTTCGCCGACGTTTTTGCTGAATCTAGGAATATGCTTGTAAAGGGGAAGGCTGTACAGATATTCGCAAAGCTTTCGGGCAGAGACGATGTTCCCAAGCTTGTCGTGAACAGGATCACAGAGGCTGCTGCTTTTGCGGAAGGCTGTCACAGCAAAAAGCTCTATATAAGATGCCGTTCTGCGGACAATGATGTTATCCAGTCGGTTGTGGATATATGCAAAAAGTATCCCGGAGGTACAGGTGTGATACTTTATTTTGAGGACATCAGAAAGAGGCTTGCTCCCAAAAGTATCACCGGTGTGAGGCTCTGCCGTGATCTTGCAGAGGAGCTTTATGCTGCCGCAGGGGAAGAAAATATTGCACTGAAGTAGAGATAAATCATAATTTAGCGGCGCAGAGCTTTTCGATTTTCGCTTTGCGAAAA
>JAFLUJ010000299.1 GCA_022511485.1 Oscillospiraceae bacterium
CCGTGCGGATGAACGGCACAGTGCTGGGAGTTCCCCAGACTATGTCCTATTTTGACAAAATGCAGGAGCGCATTATAGGATTTGTTTCGGGAAACAGCAATATTGCTCCCGAACGGTATAAGGAGCTTATTATGAACACCGGAGAGCTTACAATGGATATGGGAACAGTCCTTGACGGTGAGGCTGCCGTTGCGGAGGGTCTTATTGATTCCTTAGGAGGACTTTCCGACGCTATAGAAGCTCTTTACACACTTATTGAAACAACAGATCAGCGTTATCCGGATAATACATCGGACGACTTATGAATATAAATATTATTAAAATTGATATGAAAAGGATTTTTGCCATGAATATTTTTGAAGCGATTTTACAGGGGATATTGCAGGGACTTACCGAGTTCCTGCCGGTGTCAAGCTCGGGACATCTGTCCCTGTTCCAGCACTTTACTGGTCTGGACGGGGAAGCTGCGGTGACAATGAATATCGTGTTCCACCTTGGAACTCTGGCGGCGGTGTTTGTCGCCTTTTGGGAGAAGATCAAAAAGCTGATAATTGAAGCGTTCAGAATGTTAGGGGACATCTTCACAGGGAAATTCAGGTGGAAGACTATGAATCCCGAGCGCAGAATGATAATGATGATAATTATCTCTATCCTGCCTCTTTTCGTATTCTACATATTCAAGAATTTCTTTGAGGGCTTGCAGTCAGATGAATCAATTATTGCCGAGGGAATTGCGTTCCTGTACACCTCCGCTCTGCTTTTCCTCAGTATGAAGTGGGGAAACGGCACAAAAACAGCCGGGGAGACCACCGTTCCCGCCGCTCTTACCATAGGATTCTTTCAGGGTATAGCTCTTGTGCCGGGGATCTCCCGTTCCGGTTCGACCATATCCGCCGCTCTTTTCACCGGCATGAAGCGTGAGGACGCCGTGGAGTACAGTTTCATTTTAGGCATCCCCGTAATTCTTGCAAGCGCAGTGGTGGAGCTGGGGGATTTTTCCGGAAGCGAGGCAGCGGCTAATATATTCCCTCTGCTGATAGGATTTGTTTTCTCCGCAGTTGCAGGATATTTTGCAATACGCCTTATAAAAGCGTTTATTGTAAACGATAAATTCAGCATTTTCGGCTGGTATACCCTTGTGCTTGGCATAGCAGTGCTTTGCGTGGGTATTTACGAATTCAGAACAAACACACGCATTATGATAGGAAGATAAAACAGGGAATTTAATATAGGAGGAAGTACATTGGCTCAAAGGAAAACAACCACATCCAGATCAAAAGCAGCAGAACGTGAAAACAGCGCAGGGGACAGAGTTCTTTGGTCGGCAGTTCTTTTCGGACTGGGAGTGCTGACTGCTGCATTCACTCTGATAAAGGGCGAATCTGCCTGGCACAGCATACATAACATCTTTCTGGGAATGTTCGGATTTTCTGTATTTCTCGTTCCCGTCATACTTATATATGTTTCCATAATGATCGCTATGGATAAGTCCCAGCAGGCTGTTCAGGGCAGGGTAATACAGTGCTTTATAGTTATTTTCCTGATCGCAGCCTTTGTGCAGATAGTTTCCGGGACAGAGCTGCCTGAGGGAGGTCTTTTTGACGAGATAATCCCCGCACTCTATGCCGAGGGAAAGCAGCTCCGGGGAGGGGGAGTTTTCAGCGCACTGCTGGCTGTTCCTCTTCTTGCGCTGTTTAAAAAGACCGGAGCTACGATCATAGTAGTCCTGCTGATATTTGTATTTCTGATGGTATTTTCCAACAAGACGGTGCTTGACGTCGTAAAGCTGCTGAAACGCTGGCTTGCCTCTGCGCTTGCTGCCCGCAGTGAGTATGTTTCCGAGGAGGACGAGGATTTTGTACCCCCTCCCGGAGCAAAGAAGCAGAAGCCTGCAAAACAGACAAAGGGAAAGGTCGTTCCCAATGCGGACGTCCCCGACGAGGTAGTAAAGGAGAAATCCAAAAAGTTCAATGTGGACATTCCCATGCCCCGCGGACAGAAGCTGACCGCTAATGAGCAGGAGCTTCCCTTCACGCCGGACGAGCCCAAAAAGGAGCTTTCCGAGCAGGAGAAATTCATGCAGGAAATGCCTGCCCATCCTGTTGCTGCTCCTGTCCCTGCTGCTTCTCCGTCAAAGGCTTCCAAGGAAGCTGCGGAGAAGATCAATTCCGCTTCCGGCGAGCTTGACGATATAATCAAAAAGGCTGCTTCCGCTCCAGCGAAAAAGCCATCTATTTTTGCTCCCAAACCTGCGGAGCAGAAACAGAAAAAGCAGTCCACCCTTGCTTCCAATAAAATTCAGACAGAGGAAGAGCTTGATATGCCGGACGCTCCTACAGCGGCGGATATACAAAATGAAATAGCCGGTCAGAAGACCGAAACCGCGGCATATGCTTTCCCGCCTATAGATCTTCTGAAAAATGTGGATAACAGCCTTAATTCTGCCGAGGCAGAGGCGGAAATGAAATCCAATGCCGATATTCTTGTGAACACTCTCAAGAGCTTCGGTGTCCAGACAAGGATAGTGGACATTCACAGAGGCCCTACCGTTACAAGATATGAGCTCCAGCCAAGCGCCGGAGTGAAGATCTCCAAAATTACCGGTCTGGCGGACGACATCGCCCTGAACCTTGCAGCAGCGGGAGTTCGTATCGAAGCTCCTATCCCCGGAAAAGCGGCGGTAGGCGTGGAAGTCCCCAACAGGGTCAAGGATACAGTCACCATCCGTGAGATGATAGAAAGTCCTGAGTTTGCAGAAAACAAGAGCAAGCTTAGCTTCGTTGTGGGTAAGAATATCGACGGCGACATCATGATAGGTGACATCGCAAAAATGCCCCATATGATAATCGCCGGAACTACCGGTTCGGGTAAATCTGTCTGCACCAACAGCATTATTATGAGTATCCTGTACAATGCGTCTCCGGACGAAGTGCGTCTGGTGCTTATCGACCCCAAAATGGTTGAGTTCAAGGTCTATGACGGCATCCCTCACCTGCTCATCCCGGTTGTAACTGACCCCCGTAAAGCTGCGGGAGCGCTGGCATGGGCTGTTCAGGAAATGCTGAAACGTTACAAGCTCTTTGCAGACTACAATGTCCGGGATCATGGCGGCTACAATGAAATGGCTGCTGAGACGGAGGGAGTTGAACCTCTGCCCAAGATAGTCATTATCATAGACGAGCTTGCAGACCTTATGATGGCGGCTTCCAACGAGGTTGAGGACTCCATCTGCCGTCTTGCACAGATGGCTCGTGCGGCTGGTATGCATCTTATCATAGCGACCCAGCGTCCTACCGTTGACGTTATCACCGGACTTATCAAGGCGAATATCCCGTCCAGAATTGCTTTGACGGTTTCCTCCCAGATAGACAGCCGTACCATCATTGACACAGCCGGAGCGGAAAAGCTCCTCGGACACGGCGATATGCTGTATTATCCACAGGGTATCCCCAAGCCGGTGAGAATACAGGGCTGCTTCGCTTCCACAAAGGAGGTCGAGGCAGTGGTTGAGTTCATCAAGAGCGGCGGAACTGTGGAATACTCGGACGAGATCATCCAGGAGATCGAAAAGAATATGCCTGTGCCAAAGGGAGAGAAGGCTTCCGCCGACAGCAGCGCCGCTCCCAGCGGAGACGGGGACATAATAGATCAGGCAGTGGAGGTTCTCACAAGCGGCGGACAAGCTTCTGTATCCTTCCTGCAAAGAAAGCTGAAGCTTGGATATGCCCGGGCGGCAAGAGTTATGGACGAGCTTGAAGAGCTTGGAGTTGTAGGTCCCTATGAGGGTTCAAAGCCCCGCTCTGTACTTATCACAAGGGAAATGTGGATGCAGCGGAAGCTGATAAATCAGGATAATGTTGCAGGTGAAGAAATGTCGGAGGTTGCAGGTGGAGAAGATATTTGATCGTATAGACGAAATACCTGATCTTATTAAAAAGCGTTTCAAAGACCGGCTGTTTATTATTATAAATTTACTTGGTGCAGCGGTCGCATTAATACCTGTATTCAACGGGATAATTTATTATAAAATAGGGATATTTTTTTCGCTGATGCTAAATGTACTTTCGATATTTTTTATCCCGCTGAGACTTGGGATTTTAGGTGTTCTGGCAGTTAATATTATTGCATATTTAACGGTAGAACACGACAAAAACATAGCGGGACTGATCCTTTCTCTGTTCGGTTCTGCTGGGGCATTTGTAGGCGTCCTTTCCAACAGGGGCTATAGATTTAAAAAAGCTGTTATAGCTATTTTCAATATCCGTATATGGATCATTGCGTGGACGGTGTCTTATATCTTTTTTGTCGCATCACATTTTTGAAGAAATCGTGTAGAGGGAGAAACATCATGGATAAAAAAAGAAAAAGAATAGTACCATTTTTAATATACATAGCTGTAACTGCGCTGATCCTTATTGCGGTCTATAATCTTTTGCATGGCACAAATTACGAGGTGGAGGGAGATACAATTTATTATTATTTCCCTGCTGAATACAGTTCCGGCGCAATTTCCTTTAATAGTATAAGATCAAAGGAACGTGACGGTGCGACTGTAATTTTCGATACAAAATGGTCAGACTTATATGCGGATATTGACAGTCCTGACAAAGTAAGCGTAGCAGCACATCGCAATGATATAGGTCAGAATCTTTATGGATCATACTATGAGGACGGCAAGCTGGGATTTATAGTATACGATATGCCTTTATCCGACTATTCGGGTTCAGTCCGGCATTATTTGTTTATGAATTTCTATGATGAGGACAAAAAGCGTCTTGAAGATGCAATTGCTGCCTGTGCAAAGAATTATGCCTATGACATTGCGGAAAGCATAAAGGAAGAGTTCGGAGATCAGCGTATCGGACGCATTTTTCTTATGTATGACCGTGATGATATTGACCAGCTTTTCATCCGTGTAAGAATAGGCACAGAGGAGTTTATTCTTGATGATCCGGACTGTATTGCTGACGATCATCCAAAGCTGCTCCTTTTGTCAAAGGGATATGTGGACTGTCTGGATATGCTCAAAGCCATCGTATCTTCATCGGACAGCAGCAGGTGTGATGATATTCTGCAAATGGTGTCCGAGGGTATAAAAGAGGAGCTTCTGAACGAGGAATATTCAGAAAATATAAATAGGACGGATGACTTTTCTGTTGAGATCTACGGCTACGGCAATAAAAAATAGTCAGAGTGAAGGGCAGTGCTTGTAGCTTCGTGTATTGCGTATTGAGTGAATTGATAATTATACAGTATTCAGTTTCGGGGGTGAATTTATGCCGTTTCTTCCAATTTCAAAACAAGAACTGCTGGAGCAGGGTATTACGCAGCTTGACTTCATCTGCGTGACCGGAGACAGCTATGTCGACCACCCCAGCTTCGGTATCTCCATAATTTCAAGAGTTATCGAAAGCCTTGGCTATACTGTGGGTATCATCGCTCAGCCGGACTGGCATAGTACCCGCGACTTCATGCGCCTTGGAAAGCCCAGATACGCCTTTATGGTGACCTCCGGAAATATAGATTCTATGGTGGCGCACTATACCTCCGCGAAGAAAAAACGCTCGGAGGACGCCTACACCGCCGGAGGCAAGGCAGGAAAACGTCCCGACCGTGCGGTGACTGTTTACTGCAAAAAAATACGGGAGGCTTTCGGAGATATTCCCATCGGCATCGGAGGTCTGGAAGCCTCCCTCCGGAGGTTCGCCCACTACGATTACTGGGACGACGCTGTCCGTCCTTCCATTCTTGAGGAAAGCGGCGCGGACATCCTCATGTACGGCATGGGGGAGCACCAGATAACCGAAATTTGCAACCGTCTTGCGGCAGGAGAGGACATCCGCAGTCTCACCGACATCCGTGGTACAGCCTACCTCTGCAAGCCGGAGGACACTCCTTACGGAGCAGTGGAGTGCCCGTCATTGAAGCTTTGTCGGGAGGATAAAAAGTCCTACGCCATTGCCTGCCGTCAGCAGTACGACTGGCAGGACGAGGTCTACGGCAGGACTGTCATCCAACGGCAGGAAAAGCATATGCTTGTGCAGCTGCCGCCATCCCCCGTCCTTACTACAGAAGAGCTGGACAAGGTTTACGCCCTGCCATATATGCGGACTTATCACCCCATCTACGAAAAGGAGGGGGGAGTTCCCGGCATACAGGAGGTGGAGTTCTCCATCACCCACAACAGGGGCTGCTTCGGAAACTGCAATTTCTGTTCCATAGCTCTCCATCAGGGACGGAAAATAGCAGTCCGCAGCGAGGAAAGCATACTTGAAGAAGCGAGGCTTCTTACCACCCTCCCTAATTTCAAGGGATATATCCACGACGTTGGAGGGCCTACTGCGAATTTCCGTGCTCCAAGCTGTAAGGGACAGCTTGAAAGAGGTCTCTGCAAGGGGAAAAAGTGTCTTGCACCCACTCCCTGCAAAATGCTTGAAGCGGATCATTCGGAGTATCTTGCACTGCTCCGGAAGATAAGAGCCATCCCCAAGGTGAAAAAAGTCTTTATACGAAGCGGTATCCGTTACGATTATCTTATGGAGGACAAAAACGATGAGTTCATGCGTGAGCTTATCGAGCATCATGTAAGCGGACAGCTTAAGGTCGCTCCAGAGCATTGCTCCGCTGTGGTTCTTGATAAAATGGGGAAGCCTCATATTGAAGCATATAAAAAGTTTCAGGAGAAATTTTATAAGATCACCGGACAGATAGGAAAGGAGCAGTACCTTGTTCCGTACCTTATGTCCTCCCACCCGGGAAGCACCATCAAGGAGGCAGTGGAGCTTGCGCTGTTCCTGAAAAGCCTCAGGATACGTCCCGAGCAGGTTCAGGATTTTTATCCCACCCCCGGGACGATCTCAACCTGTATGTTTTACACCGGGCTTGACCCGTATACAATGGAGAAGGTGTACGTCCCGAAAACTGCCGAGGAAAAGGCAATGCAAAGGGCGCTGCTGCAATATTTCCGTCCGGATAATCAGCGGAAGGTCATAGAAGCCTTGCAGAAAGCCCATCGGACTGACCTTATCGGCAATACAAAGGACTGTCTCGTAAAGCCGGACGGAAAGTATCTGGCAGAGCAGCGTCAGAAAAGTCAGGGAAAAAATAACGGAAAGGAAAATGCCAGATGGCGGCAAGAAAAAAATCGTCAGGACGGGCATCGTCAAGGACGTCGGCAAAGCGGGCAGCACAAGCGGCGAGGACATTAGGATTATCTCCGGGACTGCTTGTGATACTTGTGATCCTGGGCATCGGGTTTTTCTACAGCGCCTATCTGGAGCTTGGAACGGATGAAATACCCGAATCGGCGGTAAATAATTTCATTGCTAAGGACGCCGATCTGGCAATTCATTTCATCGACGTGGGACAGGGCGACTGCTCTCTGGTAATCTGGGAGGATAATGCCATGCTCATCGACTGCGGAGAGCGGGAGAACTCAGATAAAGTGCTGAAATATCTGGAAAAGCAGGGCGTGAAAAAGCTGGATTATATCATCGCAACTCACCCGCATTCCGACCATATAGGCGGAATGGGAGATATAATCTCTGCAGTGGAGGTGGATAAGGTCATCGCTCCGAGGGTAAGAAGTGATCTTACCCCCACTACAAAGACCTACGAAAGATTTATCCAGTCGCTTCGGGACAAGGGAAAGAAGCTCACAGCAGCGAAGCCGGGAACTACATATACCTTTGAAACTGACGGGGAAAAGAAGCCTCCCAGCTTTGAGGTGCTTGCTCCTGTTGCCGATTATGATGACCTTAACAATTATTCCGTGGTGATAAGGCTCGATTACGGGACGACCTCCTATCTTTTTACCGGGGATGCCGAAAGCAAGGCGGAAAAGGGTATACTTAAATCAGGGGCTGACGTGGACGCAGACGTAATGAAAATGGGACACCACGGCAGCAGCACATCAAACAGCGGGGATTATCTTGAAGCGGTCTCACCGGATATATGTATAATACAGTGCGGCGTGGGAAACAGCTACGGACATCCCCATGCGGAGACCATCGAAAAGATAGAGGAAATGGGTGCAAAGTGGTACAGCAACGACAGGAACGGAACGATCATTGTGTATTCCGACGGTGAGAGTATCCAAGTCAAGACAGAAAAGAATAATGGGTAACTAATAATGGGTTTCCAAAGGGGCGAGCAGCCCTTCGTCGCCGCCCGCAGGCGGCGAAACTTCCTCTTTTTAAGCGCTCCGCAAGGGGTGAATTCAAAAACAGTCCAGTGGACTGTTTTTGAAGAGGGGACGCCCTGCAAG
>JAFLUJ010000300.1 GCA_022511485.1 Oscillospiraceae bacterium
TCTATCTCCTTGGGATAGATATTTTCTCCGCCACGGATTATCATATCCTTGATCCTTCCTGTGATCTTGAAGTTGCCGTCCGGAAGTCTTCTTGCAAGGTCTCCGGAGTGAAGCCAGCCGTCTTCGTCGATCGCTGCGGCAGTTGCCTCCGGCATTTTGTAATAGCCTTTCATGATATTGTAGCCGCGGGCGCAGAACTCACCGTCAATATTGTCTCCTACTTCTTCTCCGGTCTCAGGATCGACTATCTTGCATTCAACTCCGAAGATAGGACCTCCGACAGTATTAACACGGGTCTCGATGGAGTCGGTGGTCTTGCTCATGGTCGTTGCAGGAGACGCCTCAGTCTGACCGTAAGTAATGCATATCTCAGGCATATGCATTTTTTCGATGACCTCTTCCATTGTTTTTATCGGACAGGGTGAGCCTGCCATAATGCCTGTCCTCATATGGGAAAAATCGGTCTTGTGGAAGTCCTTGTGCCCCAGCATGGCGATAAACATGGTAGGTACTCCATGGAAGCAGGTGATCTTCTCCTTGTTGATACAGTTAAGTCCCTTGCGGGGAGAAAATGCTGTGATGGGGGACATTGTTACTGCATGGGTCACGGAGGCAGTCATCGCCAGCACCATTCCGAAACAGTGGAACATTGGAACCTGTATCATCATGCGGTCGGCAGAGGAAAGATCCATGCAATCTCCTATAGCCTTGCCGTTGTTTACAACATTGTAGTGGGTAAGCATTACGCCCTTGGGGAAGCCTGTTGTTCCGGAGGTATACTGCATATTTGCAACGTCGTCCGGCTTGATGGAGCGGCGGCGGCGTTCCACCTCGGTAAGAGGCACCTGGGAGTGCATTGCAACAGCTTCGTCCCATGTGTAGCAGCCGGGCTGACGGCTTTCCACGGTGATGATATTTTTCAGATAGGGAAATTTTTCGGAGTTGAGATGTCCGGGTTCGCACTCCAGAAGCTCAGGACAGAGGGACCTCATTATCTCATTGTAATCAGTGCCCTTGTAGGAGTCCACCATAACAAGAGTATGTGTATCGGACTGTTTAAGCAGATATTCCATTTCGTGAATTTTGTTTCCGGTATTTACAGTAACAAGCACCGCTCCGATCTTGGTAGTCGCCCAGAATGTGATATACCATGCAGGAACATTGGTAGCCCAGATGGCTACATGGTCTCCCTTGCCTACGCCCATTGCAATAAGCGCACGTGCAAAGGTGTCCACATCATCACGGAACTGTGGATATGTGCGTGTGTAGTCAAGCTCGGTATAGCGGAAAGCATACTGGTTGGGGAACTGCTCGCAGATACGGTCAAGCACATCGGGGAAAGTATAGGTAAGCAGTCTTTCCTTTGGCCAGGGGTAGTAACCCTTGCCGTTATTGCTTAACTGGAGGGGATGTTTATATGTTGTGCGGTATCTGGACATATAGTCGGCAAACTGAGGAAATACGATACCGGCATGGTCAAGCTCAGGCATCCAGCGCTTTACCCATTCAAGGGAAATATAGCCGGTGTAGTGGATACCCTCCAATGCAGCCATCATTGCATCAAGGGGAAGGTCTCCCTCTCCCATCATTTCATATCGCAGAGTACCGTCCTTGACAGAGCTGTCCTTGGTGTGGACAAATTTGATATAGCTTCCCAGATTTGAAACGGTAGTTTCCGGAGATTCATTTGCATAACGATAGGGATGGTGCATATCCCAGAGAGCTGCAACACGGACGCTTCCAACACGGTCAAGCAGCTTTTTCAGACGGGAGGTATCGCTGAACACGCCGTTTGTTTCCACAAGCAGGGTTACCTCATGAGCCTCTGCCTCGGCAGCAAGCTCCTTTAACAATCCGGCGAGATAGTCGTCGTCGATGCCGTCAGCAGGCTCAGGGTTACGGTCGCCAAGTACGCGGATGTAGGATGCTCCCACTGACTGTGCAAGCTCCATGCAGCCGGTCAGTTCCTTTCGGGTCTGCTCGGCATTTTCTTTTTCGTTCAGGCAACAGTTGGAGCTGACACATGGGATCTCAAGACCAAGCGACTGAAGCTTGGAAACTGTTTTTTCAAGCTGTGCTCCTGAAAATGGCTTGCTGCGGTAGGGGTCTGCGGGGATACCAAGACTTCTGAGCTCGATGCCGTCAAAGGCAAGATCTTTTGCCATGGAGTAGATCTCTGTCCAGTCAAAATCAGGACAGCCCAGTGTTGAAAAGGATATTTTCATAAATGACCTCCGTTTTTCCATATAAATTCTGAATTACAGTTATACTACGATATTATATCACAGATTGCAGGAAATTGTCAAGCAATGGGGAAATACTGTAAAGATGGTGGAATGTTAGCCAGTTTAAGAAATTTTCCTTTTAAATATGTATATAAAGTATTGCGTTTTCTGAGACTATGTGTTATAATTTATTATGTATGAGAAAGTGGGGCGCAGACTATGGGGATTCCGTATAAAATCTCTTTAAGTTTCTTATAGGAGCACCGAATATTTGCTATGCTTTTAATATTAATAAATATCAGAAACACAGTATAAGTGTTTCCATTAAGCTAAATATGAGGAGCTCGATCATAATGAGAAAAAGGTTTATCATGCAAAATGAAGACCACCTTATGAGATGGAAAATTTTAAGTGTTTTACTTATCCTGTCTGTATGTTTTTTTACGCTGCCGGTCAGGGCTTTAACAGCGGAAACGGACGATGATGGTCAGATAATGCCGCTGGCTGCTGCATATACATACAGCGGAGGCTACGGTACAAGCGGCAACCCCTATAAAATTTCTTCAAGAAGCGACCTTGAGGCGATTGCAAACGCTGTCAACAGCGGTGATGATATGCTTGGCGTGTATTTCCAGCAGACCCGGGATATTGACCTGGGCGGTGCAAACAACCCGTGGCCAACGATCGGAATCACTATTGACAATGCTGCGCACCAGTTCCGTGGTGTTTTTGACGGCGGACAATATCAGATTACCGGACTATATGTGGACAGAGATGACGACGATGCAGGATTGTTCGGCTATGTAGGCGAAAACGGCATAATAAAAAATGTTAATATAATCGAGCCTGATGTCAGCGGCACTTTCTGGTGCGGCGCACTTGCAGGGCGAAATTACGGTCTTATAGAATACTGCTCCACCACAGACGGATCGGTGTACGGCTCACAGCAGTTCATAGGCGGTCTTGTGGGCGATAATCACGGCGGCACTGTAAGCTATTGTTATAACAATGGTACATTTGTTGAATTCGATCAGATCGGCGGAGGTCTTGTTGGACGTAACTCCGGCGGTACAGTGGAAAACTGCTACAACAGAGGCGATGTATGGACCAACAATTTGGTAAGAGGTTATGCAGGCGGTGTCGTAGGTGAAAATACTGCCGGCAGCACGGTGGATAACTGCTACAGCACCGGTGAGGTCAATGGAAATATGGCTTGCGGCTCTGTTGTGGGAGCGAATGGTGCAGGAAGCTCAGTGACCAACTGCTATTACCCTGATGATCTGGAGCCCGGAGTCGGCAGCAGTACTGGCAATATGGAAAATGTGACCCCTAAATCAGAAGAAGAGTTTTCATCCGGCGAGGTGGCTTGGGAACTATCCAAGGGTAACAACGGAGAGGGCTGGGGTCAGACCCTTGACGGAGAAGATGGAGCACATGATAATCACCCGCACTTTACAGAAGTGGCTGATAAGCCTTATGATACGACCCCGGTATACCGTGTCACTTTCAAATCAAATAATCCCAAAATTGATTTGAAATATTATGTTGACCCGGACTCTGATGTGGAGATTCCGGATCTTTCAGAAAATCCAAATGCAAAATGGTATGTAAACGGCGAGGAGTTCGACGGAAAGAAAATCAATGAGGATAAGGACGCTATAGCAGGTGTACGTATACTTTTCAGCGGCGAGATGGAAACTATCCCTGTGACCACAACATACAGCACCGCTGCGCAGCAGCTGACTGTGAATCTGGATTCATACATGGGCTATGAAAACGGTGGATCTGCCAGTGGCAGATTTGAATATAAGATCACCGAAGATCCTGATGAACTTAATGCAACATTGAACATAAATGGCAAGGTTCTTACTATTCCGGCAGGAGCTGATGTAAAAGACGGCGGATACACTCTGAAAATAAACGCTCACGAAAAAGAGGCATACATTGCTCCCCTTTCCATGGGCGGATTTGGTACAGGAGATGTGACGCTGACCGTAAATATCATTATCGAAAAGGCTACACCAGTGATCGTCATTAAGCCGGAAGCATCGGCTATCCCATATGATACAACGCTTGCAGACAGCGCCCTCACCGGCGGCGAGGCTCAGCATCCCACGACAAAAGAGAATGTACCTGGTACTTTCAGGTGGACGGACAGCTCCATCAAACCAAGCACAATATCCGAAGCTGCAATTGTGGGATACTCCGTCACATTTGAACCTGCAGATACAAGAAATTATAATGACGTAATTATTTTTGTCACGCTGGAAGTCAACAAGATCGACCCGGTCATTTTGAAATACCCCCAGCCAATAGACAGTACTTACAACGGCAGCGCACAGGATCTGATAATCCCTGGCGACGCCGAAGGCGGCACGATGAAATACTGGCTCGAGGATCCTATCGGGTCTGCTCCGCCTGCGGATAATTCTGCGTATTCCTCTACTATTCCCGCCCGTGCAAACGCAGGTACATATACGATCTGGTACAAGGTGGTGGGAGACGAAAACCATAACGATACTGTGCCGGATTCCATAACCGCCATCATCAACCCATACCCGGTGACTATTACCCCCGGAAATGTAACATATAACGGCAGCAGCATATTCAACATCCCATTGGATGTAACACCTGGCAGCGGCAGTCCGGAAACGATCGTAGCTACCCTGACAACAGACAGCAAAAATGCAGACAGATATGAGTATAATGCTTCATCAGGCAGCAAATACACAGCAGAACTTTCCAGCCCTAATTATGTCCTGCAAAATGCTTATACTCTGACCATAGACCCATTAGCAGCGGTACTGAAATGGGGAAAACCACTTACATTTTTCTATGATGGCATCGTGCATTCTGTGACTGCAAATGTGAGCAATGGAATAAATGGTGACGTGTTCGATCTGAAATATACAGATAATGAAAGCTCAGCTGAAGGTAAACACATTGCTGACGTCACCGATCTTGGTAACCCTAACTACATCCTGGACTATTCACAGAATACACAGGTGTGGTATATCATTGAGAATAATGAAAATGTTACACTAACCGCACCTGACCACATTACCTATGGCGACGACCTTACGCTTACATTCACTATCGCTCCCTTAATGGAAGAGGCATCACTGGAAGATGTGTATTTTTATGCCAACGGAAGCCTGCTCGGAACGATCCCTGTTACACGCATGGATAACAATACAGGCATAGCTGCCCTGACAATAAAAGCAACATCTGAGAACAATTTCTCAGCAGGAGCAAATGCTGTGATAGCCTTACATGCCAACAGCCCACTCGAGAGTGACGCCGTTACCATTGATGTCAATCCAAAACCGATCACTCCCGTTATAACTGCTGTCACCGGTGATATCGTCGCCGCAGCTACAAAGACCTATGACGGCAACAATGCTGCTTCCGGTCTTGACATTGAGCTGAATCCTTTTGAGATTTGTGACTACTCAAAAAATGCCGGCGGCAAAGACGAGGTGACCATCTCAGCTTCCGGATACACATATAATGATCCAAACGCAGGGATCAACAAGACGATAAGAGCCAATGATGTCATATTAAGCGGTGCTCAGAGCGGAAATTATGTTATCGAGCATCCTGCCGCAATAACCGGAATAATCAATCAAAAAGTTGTCGGATTGGAATGGAGAGGCGTAACCGGTCTTGTATATACCGGAGACCCTGCCAATGTCAACGCTACAGCTATTGAACTGATACCGGGCGATGTATGTACAGTTGTGGTTGAAAACGGCTCGCAGATAAATGCATATACTTATACCGCCAGAGCAGCACGTCTGAGCAACTCTAACTATTGTCTGCCTGATAACTTTGAACAGGATTATACTATTGATCCGGCTAAACTGTATATCCCTGATCAAACCGTCCAATACAACGGAAACACCACATTTAACGTGAGAGTTGACGGTGTTACGCCTACGAACAAAGCCACCGAAAAGGTTGCTGTCGAGCTTATCACCAGCAGCCCTGACATAGGCGATTATGCCTACGTTGATATAAACACACTGGATGTCGGAGACAAACCCTATACGGCAAGCACAACCGATACCAACTACAACATTGCCGGAGGTGCGATCCTTACTATCGTAAGAGCCAGAACGACCACTCCGACTCTTCCGGGCACTCCCGCTGAACCGAACAACCCAACTGTTCCGGGCGTACCGGATGAACCTACCGTTCCGGATGAACCAGACAATCCTGCTGAACCAAATGAACCGGATGAACCAACAGATCCGAATGGCTCACGCTATCCAAACGGAACAAGCAGCCGTCCAACCGGTGCCGTCTTTCCCGCTGGTCAGAGTAATCCGGATGACAAAAACAATAACTATACTGCAAACGATGAGGATGACAATTACTCCGAGGATGTTTCCGCAAATTCAGCAGCATATGCTGCTAATGAGAATATCGGGATAGGAAGCTCATCATATGCGAATATTATAAATATCATTTTCGTTATTTCAGCACTGACATTTATCCTGAAAAAGAAATATCCCGGACAAAAAGACAAGCATTAAAAAAGAATATCAAAACAAAATCTCCTGTGAAAAAATCGCAGGAGATTTTCGTTTGATTCAGGATTTCCAGACAATTCACCTGACAGCTTCAAGATCGTCAAGACTATATGGAGTTTGCTGATATACACAATAGTTGAGCCAGTTTGAAAATAACAGATTTGCGTGAGCTCTCCAGTTAAATGCAGGAGGCTGGGACGGATCGTCATAGGGAAAATAATGTCTGGGGAGATTTATGGGCAGTCCCTTATCCTTGTCACGGAAATACTCATTTGCAAGAGTGAACCGGTCATATTCAAAATGTCCCATAATAAAAAACTGCCGCTCAGTGTGGTCGGCGATTATGCACACTCCCGATTCCGATGAGGAAGCAAGAATTTTAAGCTCCCGTACCTTTTCAATATCTATACGCTTTATTTCCGTGTGACGGGAATGTGGGACAAAAAACTTCTCATCAAAGCCGCGAAGCAGCGGATAGTTTGAGACCTCCGCCTTGTGGGGAAATATCCCGAACATCTTATGAGGGAGGTCATATTTGGGGATACCGTAATGATAATGAAGTCCCGCCTGAGCTCCCCAGCAGATATGCATTACAGAGTAGACATTGCTTTTTGACCATTCCATAATATCGCAAAGCTCCTTCCAGTAGTCCACGTCCTCAAAGGGAAGCTGCTCTACCGGAGCTCCTGTTATTATAAGACCGTCAAATCGCTGATCCTTAACATCGTCAAATACCTTATAAAACTTTGTAAGATGCTCAATGGAAGTGTTTTTCGTGACATGGCTTGCCATCTGGATAAGCTCAATATCCACCTGCAAGGGAGTGTTTGAGAGAAGCCGGAGTATCTGGGTCTCGGTCTCTATTTTTTTTGGCATAAGATTTATTATTGCAATTTTCAGAGGACGTATGTCCTGTCTTTCTGCCGTAGTGCTTGGCATAACAAAGATGTTTTCCTTATTCAGCACAGAATAAGCAGGAAGATTGTTTGGTATGTTAATTGGCATTGTCCGTTCCTCCGTTGGAAGTATTCTTATAAATTGTGTCACGCTCAGGCTTCTGAACCGTACCTGTATAGGCGGTAACATTATTTGAAAAAGGAGTATCAGCAGTAGAAATGGCGGAAGCCGATGATGTTTCGGAAAGGGTATCCGGAACAGTCGTATCATCAGCAGGGATCGGTTCCATAGTCTGAACAGTGGCAGTGACTGTTTCAGTGACCTCATCGCCCTCCGGGGTCTCTGTTGCAGACGTCTCCGCAGAGCCTGACCCGGTTTCGGATTCTGTTTCCGGCGGAGCTGTGGTAGTAGTGGTCATAGGAGTATCCGCAGTGATCCCCTGTACCTTTCCCACTGTGGGAACAGTAGCCATTGTATCAGCGCCAACTCCGTCTGCTCCTCTGAAACGATAATACCTGTCGCTGTTTGTTGTTTCGCTTTCAGTGGATGTATATGTTTCCATATACTGACTGTA
>JAFLUJ010000012.1 GCA_022511485.1 Oscillospiraceae bacterium
GGGGGTTCGGGGGATGACCCTTTTTCAAAAGGGTCTCCCCCGATAGGAACACAGAGACAATATGCTAAATTATGATCTGTTTTACTATTCATAAAATATCAATGTGTGCAGCAGCCTTGTAATAGTGTGTGGTATCGGCTTTCTGATTAAACGATATAGTCCCGGTACTCGGCGGGGAGCGTTACGCCAAGGGCTGCAAGTGTGCTTCCGTTGAAGCAGTATTCAAACTTAGTGGACTTCTTAATGGACATACTCTCGATACTTGTACCTCCAAGAACTTTTACTGCCATAAGTCCTGCCTGATAGCCCAGATCACGATAGTCGATAGCCAGCGTACCGAAGCCGCCGGTCTCAACCATTCCGCTTTCTGCGCAGAAGACAGGTTTCTGTGCCGGATTGCAGACCGCCGATACAGCAGGCATCTGGGAAGCCAGCAGATTATCGGTAGGAAGATATATCGCGTCACACTGAGAGCTGATCTGGGAAAAAACTCTGCCAATATCCGCAGCTGTGTCAACAGTCATTGTAACCGTTGCAAGTCCAAGTGACTCGGCATATTCATTTGCAATTCCTATCTGTAGAGCGGAATTGCTCTCGGAAGCCGTGTAAACGAAGCCGATAGTTTCAATTTCAGGGAAAATATCCACCATCAGGTCGATCTGCTCCTCAATGGGGCTCATATCGGTAGTACCGGAAACATTAGTACCGGGACGTGAATTGCTTTCGATAAGACCCGCGTCAACAAAGTCAGTGATAGCTGTACCGATGATCGGGATATGCTGTGTCTTATTAGCACATGACTGAGCAGCAGGGGTAGCAATAGCGAAAATGAGATCGTCATTATTTGCGATAAACTCATCTGCGATGGCGTCCAGAGCTGAGGTCTCCCCCTGACCATCTCTTTGATCTATAAGAACGTTCTCTCCGATAACAAAGCCTGAATCAACAAGAGCCGCTATAAATCCTTCCTCGGAAAGATTGAGCGCTGGATGATCCATCAACTTGGCAATGCCTATCTTATAAACTTTATTGGATTCCTCGGCAGCATTGGAGACTGTCTTGTTCATATTCAGATTATCTGCACCGCGCAAAACTCCGGGACTTTCAGGAATTCCGGTCTTTGTGACATTTGCTGTATTGGATCTGCCTGTGGAGGTGCTTGCAGAACTGCATCCTGCTGCTCCGCAAAGCATGGCAGCCGCAGCAGCAGCTGCAAAAATTCTCTTAAGCTTCATTTTTATCTGCTCCTTTACATTTAATTATTTATGCTATTACCGCAAAGAACCCCAGCATACCGGGGTTCTTTGGTATTTTTATACTATTTCCCATTTTAACAATAGACTTGCCTATTGAAAAATTAAGGATCAGTATTATACTTTGAATTTGTCGATCTGAGATTCCAGAGCAGCAGACTGAGCGCTGAGCTGCTGACATGAAGCAGCGCTCTCCTCAGCAGTAGCAGAGTTCTGCTGAACAACTCTCGAGATCCTTTCAATGCCGATCTTGATCTGCGAGATAGCTTCCGCCTGTACCTCAGTAGCAGTGCTGATGTCGTTTATGTACATATTGGTCTTGTCGGAAAGCTCTGTTACCTGCTTCATTGTATTTGCACTGCCTTCCGCAATTACAGTACCCTTGTTTACAGCTTCAATTGTAGCATTGATAAGGTCGCCTGTTTGCTGAGCGGATTCCGCACTCTTTGCAGCGAGGTTTCTTACCTCGTCTGCTACGACTGCAAATCCCTTACCAGCCGCACCTGCACGAGCTGCCTCAACTGCGGCGTTAAGCGCAAGGATATTGGTCTGGAATGCAATGTCGTCGATAGCCTTGATAATATTCTGGATCTGGTCGGATTTCTTCTTGATCTCATGCATAGCTTCAAGCATATTGTTGATCTCGCCGCTCTGGACATTGATCGTGTCAGCAGTCTGGGTAGAGATCTTGCTTGCCTCTGATGCGTTGTCAGCACTCTGCTGAACCTTGTCAGCAATATCGTTGATGGACGCAGAGAGCTGCTCGATAGCCGCTGCCTGCTGAGTAGTACCGTCTGCCAGCATCTGAGAGCCCTCAGCGATCTGCTCTGAACCGTCTTTTACGTCACTTGATGTCATGCTGATGTTTCCGATCATATCACGCAGAGAATTCTTGATCTGATCGAAGGAGACCTTGATACCTGCGAAATCACCGTGATATGTTACCTTAGGTTGGACGGTAAAGTCACCGGTCGCCATTTCCGAAAGAACGTAATTGATGTCGTCAATGCATCTGTTAAGTTCATCCTTTGTAGCCCTGAGCTTTTGTACAAATTCACCCAGCTCGTCGTTTGCAAACTTGAATGTGGATTTGGGCTTGCGGAATTCACCGTGGCTCATATCCTCTGTGATTATATTTACTTCGCTGATAGGGTCAATAATTACCTTTTTGTTTACTACTACGATGGAGCCTACTGACAGTGCAGCTACGATCAGTGCAGCAATGATAACAGTAACAAGCAGCCGAGCTCTCATTGAATCGGTCTCAGCTGAGGAGTTACCTGCACAGTATGCACCGATTATATCACCATAAATGTCATATATAGGCTTATATGCTACATAGTAGTTCTGACCGAGAATATCTGCCTGATCGTTGTACTCTTCGCCATTAATAAGAACTATATTTGCAATATTATTGGACATCTTCGTTCCTATCGAACGGTTTCCGTTTTCATCAAGGAGGGTAGTGCTGATACGTGTGTCGCCGGTGTAAAGGGTAACATCCGCTCCCGTTTCCTCTTTAACAGAATCTATCCAGTCAATGTCGGACATATCCATACCAAAAATCGCAGCGCCAATCCTTGTACCGTCACGCTCAATGGGCATACATATCTGAGCAGTAAGATCCATTGCCGAATCTACTACCATGCCCTGCCATCCGTTGCTGACTGCCAGGCTAAGGTCAAAATCCGCAAGCTTATAGTTGTCAGTCTGCCAGTAAATGATACCGTCAGCGTCATAAATGGCGGCGAAATTACTTGCATAGTTTGCTGACATTTCCCAGAAGACCTGAGCATCTTCCTCATGTCCGGGAAGCGTGAAGTCAAGAGCATCCATTGTTTTCATAGTGTCTTTTAAGTCGTCTAACTCGCCGTCCAGGTCGCTCTGGATCGTATTGAGGCTGGCAACGTTTTCTTCACTTGAAATCGTTCTGATGATCGCCGAAGCCATATACATAGAGATCGCGCTTACTACAACTACGGCAACGATCAGACCAGCCATAAAAACAGCGATAAGCTTTAATCCAATCTTTGACATAAAAATCCTCTTTCCCTTGTATAATACAGAATAATGCAATTATTATACAAATAATATTATATATAATATATAAGCATTTGTCAATACATAAATTTACAAAAAAAGACGTCTGTATTTTTATATTTTCCACACATTTTTTAATACTAATCCCTAATTGGAACTGTTGCAGCCCATTTAAAACGGGAAATAGTACAAGATAGAAAACCTCCTGCGGATCAGCTGAGCCATAGGAGGTTTGTCATTTTACGGTTCAAAAATATGATGTATCATCATGTACGGAAAATAGCGATCTTGTCCTTTAATACCATAGCCTGCATATTCAGCTCTTCGCAGCTTGCAGCGCTCTGCTCTGCGTTTGCGCTGTTCTGCTGAACGACCTCGGAAATCTTTGCCATACCCACACGTACCTGCTGAACTGCTTCATCCTGAGCGTGGGTCTGACTTGTAATATCGTCAATGAGCTTGTTGGTATCGTTAGCGTTGTCAATAACTGCATTCATAGCCTCAGATGTTCTGCGTGCTATCTCAGCGCCGTTATTTACAGCCTCGATACAGCTTCCGATAAGTACGGATGTATTGCTTGCAGCATCGGCAGACTTGTTTGCAAGGTTACGAACCTCGTCAGCAACAACTGCAAAGCCTTTTCCGGCAGTACCTGCTCTTGCAGCCTCAACTGCGGCGTTAAGTGCAAGGATATTTGTCTGGAATGCAAGGTCGTCGATAGACTTGATGATCTTTCCGATCTCGTTGGTGCTCTCTTCGATATTTGCCATAGCGCCAAGCATAGATTCGATCTTTTCCTTCTGCTCGTTGATAGTCTGGATAGACAGATGAGAAAGCTGCTGAGCCTTTTCCGCGCTTTCAATATTCATTGCGATCTTATCGGAAATATCCGACATGGAAGCGGACAATTCATCTGTAGCGGAAGCCTGCTTGATAGTACCGTCCGCCATGACAGTTGCAACATTGGAAAGCTGCGCGGAACCATTGAACACCTCGTCAGATGTGACGTTGATGTCTCCTACGATCTCCTTCATTTTGTCGTGGAGCACCTTGGCGGACTGTCCGATGCTCATAAAGTCGCCTCTGTAGTTTATTCTTGAAACATAGCTGAAGTTTCCTTCTGCCATCTCTCCCATCATTTCGGAAATATCGCTTATGTAGCTGTTAAGGGTAGAAACAGCGACTGTAATGGATTCGGCAAGCTCTCCGACCTCGTCTCTTTGGATCTTGCCATGTATGCCGGGGTTGTTTCTGAGATTTCCCTGCTCCATTTCCTGAGCCATTTCCTTTACCATAAGCACAGGGCGTGAAATTCTCTGAGTTATAAAGATTATCAGGATGACCGCAGCTGCAATGAGAAGAACAAGTCCCACTATTATACCGGCTCTGATCATTTCTCCCATATTTTCGTTGATCGAAGCTAACGGTGCTCCGGTAAAGAACGCACCGCGGGTAACTCCGTAAGCGTCAACAATAGGAGTATATGTAGCCAGATATTCTGCACCGAAAAGCTCTGTGCGCATCTGATATTTTTCGCCCTTGGTAATAACTGTTTCATAAATATTGTCAAGCATTGTAGTTCCTATCTGACGCTCGCCCTTATCGTCCACAAATGTGGTAGCAATACGCAGATTATCGCTGAATACAGTTATCTGGTTTCCTGTTCTCTCTTTCAGATTGTCCAGGATAGAGTTATCGGTGTAGGAATATCCTACCGCAACTGCACCGCCGTCAAACTTCACAGACGTACAATAATAAAGGTATGCCTCCGAATCGGTATAAAGACCACTCTTATTGCTTGATGTTACCTCAAATATTCCCGCTGAGGAAAGAGCACAGTTATCGGTCTTTAACGCTACTATACCATCTTTGTCAGCAAAGATCGCAAAAATAGCTTCGTCTTTCTCAATGCCGCTCCAGATCCTCAGTATTGCCTCAGAATTCCGTTCATTGATGGCAGCCTTCAGAGCGTCATTCTGGGAAAGTGCAGATGCCATTATGCTTGTCTCATTTGCCTTGGTCCGGAAATCCGCCAGAAGCGCATCGATCGCAGTCTGTGATGATTCCGTAAAGGTCTCCATTTCAACACGATAGAATATAAGGCAGAATATAACGGTATTGACAAGCAATGCGATAATGAACATTATGTATACTCTCATAAGTATAGCCTTACCAATTTTGGACATTTCAAAAACTCCCTACCACAAAAAATTATATAACGATAAGTATTATTCAATATCAATAGTTATATAAGTTAATTTTACACCAAAGGAGAAATTTTGTCAAGAGATTTTAAAAATATTAACTTTAAACATGACGAAATCTTTAATAGTTTTTTGTATATAAAATACAAAATTTGTGTTATTTCCCGTATTCAGCTCCCCATGAACAAAAAAATATGCTCCTCACAGGGAGGAGCATACTGAAATTTGAAGTGTGGGCTCATTTGCTCACATATTCGCCGTTTTCGATAACAGCAACCATTGCAGATTTGTTAGGCTCGCCGGAAGCGTTGAAGCTCATAGAGCCTGTAAGACCGTCAATGGAGATGTTTGTCATAGCTCCGATAAGAGCCTCGTTGGAAGTGTCGCCCTTTGTATATTCAATAGCAGCCTTCATAACGTAGATCCCGTCATAGCCGTCAGCAGCGAACTGGTCGGGAGTTGAACCGTAAGCAGTCTCATACTTTGAAACAAAGGATTTTACCTGTGAATTTTCGCTTGAAGCAACAAAAGGTGTGAGGAAGGTAGCTCCCTCAACGTTTGCAGTGTTGCCGTCCAGTTGCTTGATGATGCCGTCCCATCCGTCGGAACCGAAGTAAGGGAGGGATACTCCTACTGTTACAGCCTGCTCGGAAATGTAAGCAGCCTCTGTATAGTACATGGGCATAAAGATGCAGTCTGCCTCTGTGGATTTGATCTTTGTGAGCTGTGTCTTGAAATCAACGTCGCCGCTTGTGAAGCTTTCGTCAGCAGCAATTGTAAGACCTATCTCATTTGCCTTTGCAACAAATGCATCGTGGATACCCTTGCTGTAGTCGGATGCAACATCGTAAATTATTGCGGGATTGCTAAGTCCCTGATCCTTGATATACTGAGCCATGATCTCACCCTGAAGCGGGTCGGTGAAGCAAATTCTGAAAGCGTTGTCATACTTTGTGCATTCCATTGCAGAACCGGAAGGAGTGATCTGGAGTATTCCGTCATTTACGGATTCCTCGGAAACTGCAATGCTGCATCCGCTTGTTACAGAACCGAGAAGAGCATTGATACCGGAGTCCATAAGCTTGTTGTATGCGGAAACGGACTTCTCCTCATCGCATTCGTCGTCCTCGAAAAGAAGCTCCAGCTTCATTCCGTTTACGCCGCCTGCTGCGTTGATCTCGTCAACAGCGATCTGAGCTCCCTGCTTTGTGGAAATTCCGTATGAAGCAGCGTCGCCTGTAAGAGGACCGATACCGCCGATCTTGAATGTACCGCTGAATGATGCATTATCGCTTCCGCCGTTATCAGCGCTTGCGCCTGCACCGTCGTCTGTTGGTGTGCTGCCGCCATTGTTATCGGAGCAGCCTGCAAAAAATGCTGTGGACATAAGACCTGCCATAGCAAATGCAAGAACTTTTTTAGATAATTTCATTTTTCATAACCTCCATTGTAAAATCCTTTTTTACACTATAATATAATACTTATTATTTCCCGAAATGTCAATGGCGAAACAAGCCTATTTTTAGGTATTAAAAATGTTAAATCCTATATACTTTACACATATTTCCCATCACTTATGAACATTGCGTGTATTTTGTTATGAAATTATATAGCGATAAGATTTCATTTTTGAAAAAAGTCATATAAAAAACAGCACACCGCCCTCCTGAGAGCGGTGTGACTTGAAAAATAATTATGATTTATACTATATCTGACTCGCCCCCTTGAGGGGGCTGAACATACTAAATCATTTGTTTTCATTAAGGGTGGGGGGTGGATAATCGTGCAGGGCGTCGCCTTGCTATGCAGCAGTGTTGAGCCCTCTGCCGCTGTCCCTTGAAGGGTCGGATAAGCCCACTGCATATTGGTCAGCCAGACTGTCAGATGAGCTTCGTATAGTGGTGCGGGTAGTTCCTCCGGAAATATATACTCTGCCGCACTCGGGACAGATGGCGGTATGTATTGTAACGCTCTGGGAAACTATCTCCTTTCCCTCCTGCCTTGCCTTTGCCTGATTCCGGCTTACGTGCTCCTGCTCATGGCTTCGCACAGCAGCTCCGGCAGCGTTGGGATTCACTTTTGTCGGCGTCTGGAAAGAAACTCCCGGATCGTCCGAACCGTCCTGATAGCGCCTGTTTTTACAGGTCTGACATTCAAAGGAATCGAAGCGGCGCTTATAATCATTTTCGTCCTTGACCGGTTTTCCGTTCCGGTAATTATTCTCCCCGTTTTTTACGGGCTGGAACGTTCCCCTTTCAAGCTGCTCAGCAGAATTTGTGGGATCGGTATTGTTTTTGCGGTAAACTCCCATACCATAGGAAGCACCTCCGAATCCGGTCATCGAGCCGGAAACGCCTGTTCCTACCGGTGAAATATACGACATACACATCCTCCTTTCAGGTCAGCAAAATAATTGATTTGAAATTTATGTAAGGAAAAGTATATCATATTTTTTCCATAAAGTCAATAGCAAAGAAGGGTGCTTTTTCAATAAATTTTCATGTAATTTTTTGTCGTTTACACTGAATTTTTATTGTTATTTCCTTATTCTTAAGATGTTCTCAAATGTGTGTTGGTCAGGAGATACCCTGACCAACACTCTCTTTATTCAATTGATCTCAAATATTGTGTCTCCGATTTTTACAGCCGATACATTTTCAGGGTCTATGGATTCCTGCAGCATATAAGTGGCATTTATCTCCCATTTATCCGGCATTTCCAGCCCATCAATATCAAGAACCAGATTCCCGCTGTTTTCCGTAATAAAATTAGGGACGCTCAGATCAGGACATATCGGATGTACTCTTCCGTCCTTCATAATGACCTCACCTATGCCGAACTCAATAAGAAACATGGACTCATCCGGATTCTCCGAATACATTTTTACGTTTACAGAGATCTGCGACACAGAAAGCTCAGTTACGGTAAATTTGTGATCCGTAGCCTTTCCGTTCTGATATGCCACTTTCATGACAGTATTTTTATCCGCCGGTATCTGTTTGCTGCCGCACATTTTTATATCCTCAAAGACAACATTTCCTTTCCATGAACCGCTTATAGTTTCAGCAACATATGGTGTAAGAAGAGTACCTTTTCCGTTCATGCTGCTGAAATAACATTCAATTGTATTTAAACTATTAAATGCAATATAAACTGTATTATTTTCCTTATCAAGATACTGACTGTCCATACAAAACGCCATAGTTATTTTTTCATCTGACGGATCATTATCCTCAACACGGTAAGCCTTTGACAGAAAACGCTGCGCAAGGAAAAAACCGCCCTGATCAGATCGGGAAAGATTCGGAGGTGTCGGACATGGGATATACATATCTAATGAACCAAATTTATATTGGGGAATATCCTCACGGTTTTCATTTTTTATCGGGTCAATATATATTTCACCCTGCATTGTTTTTGCTTCATATGGTGTGCAGTTGAAAATTCCTCCATCGGTACGGATAAGATCCATAAATACTATAGCAAGATTTTTATCATATATTGCACCCTTAGGCTCAATAATAAGACCATCAAAGCTGTTTTCCTCGTTCAGGACAGTGACTTCAAGCATATTGTCAGCGATATATTCTGTCTTTCCACCGAACCATGCCTCGGTAATAGCTCGGATGTCCCAGTTATACGCCGCTGCTGTAACGGAGGTTGTCAATACCACTGCTGCCGCAATACAGGCTGCTCCGATATGACGGCGGCGGCTTTTTATTTTCCGTCCCATGCTTGTAACTGCGGAGATCTCCTCAGACAGACTGCTGCTGCTTTCGATTCCCGACAGGATCTCTTTGTATCTGTTCATAAATATTCTCCCTTTCATCATCAAGATAATCTTTAAGCTTTTCCCTGCCGCGCTGCAAGCGTGTTGTTACAGCCGTTGTACTTATATGCAGGAGCTTCCCGATCTCCGCAGCGGTATATCCCATATAATAATGGAGATGTATGACCGCCCGGTACTCCGGTTTAAGCTGTTTCAGAGCCTCCTCAAGAGCGACAGCGTCGTCCCGCTCATCGTTCACGCCTATATTATCGGGGATCTCCGCCCTGTGCCTGAAATATCCCGACCTGACGTGATTCCGGCTAAGATTTATCGTAACGCGTATCAGCCATGCCTTTTTGCCCTCCTCTGAGGGGAAATCCTTTGCACGAAGATAGAGCTTTACAAACGCTTCCTGCACAATATCATCACAGCAGGACAGATCTCCCGTGCAGCTGTATGCGAGCCTGAAAAGCATGGCACGGTATTTTTCCATATCCGCTCTCAGCCCATCATTGTTCACCTGAAAAGCACCTCCTTTTTCATTGTTGGACGTCCTGTATATAAAACAATTTATAAATGTATTTTGTCACAAGTTAAATCAGAAATTTATTTTAACACAAAATGTAAGACAAAAAGTATTGCATATAAAAATACAGTATGATATAATTATATATGAAAGGAGCAATAATGTAACTATGCAATTTGAATGGGACGACGAAAAAGAGAAAATCAATATTGCCAAGCATGGTATTGATTTCACAACGGCAGCTCGTGTATTCAAAGACGAAAATCGTCTGGAACTGTACGACAAAGCACACTCTGATACTGAAGATAGATACATCACCATAGGCATAATAGACGAAGTTGCTTATCTCGTTATGGCCGTGTATACAGAACGTGAAGAAGCAATTAGGCTGATTTCAGCCAGAAAAGCGACTAAACAAGAAAGGAGAATGTATTATGACTATCCGCAAGGAAATTGACCTGAACAAGCCATTGACCACAGAGCAGAAGCAAATGCTCGAGGCTTTACAGACAAAACCTGTTCAGCCTGATGAAGATTGTCCCGAATTGACCGCCGAGCAGCTCAGTCAGTTGGTAAGAGTGTCTGAGCTGCGTCGTGACGAGCGCAGAAAGCAGACTGTTACTTTGCGTTTATCTCCACAGGCATTGAAAAAGGCAAAATCTCTTGGAAAGGGTTATACTTCCGTTTTAAGCAGAATACTTGAAAATGCATTAAATGACAATGAAGTAATAAAACGTAATTTGTAAATAATTTAAGGGCGTCTGCACCATTTTTATTTGGTGCAGACGCCCTTTAATAATCAATTCCACCCATCGGTAAGACGCTTGCAGATCGTCTTTCCGATGTTCGCCAGAGGCTGCTGCTCACGGCAGGCTCCCAGCTTGTATGCCTCCATAGGCATACCGTAAACCACGCTGGTCTCCTTATCCTGTCCGATGGTATAAGCGCCGCTCTGATACATTTTCAGCAGACCCTTTGCACCGTCAGCTCCCATACCGGTCATAAGAGCACCGATACCCTTTTTCCCTGCTGTTTCTGCAAAGCTGTTGAACAGAACGTCCACCGAGGGACAATGTCCCGAGACCTTTTCGCCCTGATAGCATTTTACATAGTAGCCCTTTGCGTCCTTTTTAAGCTCCATCTGAAATCCGCCCGCAGCGATCAGACAAACTCCCTGTCCCAGCCTGTCGCCGTCTTCGGCTTCCTTTACTCTTATCATGCAGCTTTTATCCATACGCTCACTATAAAGCTTTGTAAATACCGGAGGCATATGCTGGACTACCAACACCGGAGGCATGGTATCCGGGAAAGACCTCAGTACACACTCCAGAGCGTCGGTTCCACCGGTGGAAGCTCCCAGAGCAACGATATAGCCTTCTCTGCTGCGCTGGGGAAGCCTTGCTATATCCTCCTTTGTAGGCATATTCGGCATGACCTTTCCGTATTTTTTATCGGCATTTGCCAGAAGCGGCGCAATGCCGTCTATACGTTCAATCTCCGGACTTTTTGTCATGGCTGTGATCGGCTGAGGCCTTACAGCTCTTTTCTTGGATGCCATAACTATCTTCGTAGTCAGCAATGTATAAAATGTCCGGTTTTCAGAGGGACTTTTCGGCTTCTGTACAAAGGCAGCAGCTCCCGCATCAAGAGCCTCTTTCTCCTTTGCCGCTGCCGAGATCATCACACACGGAACGGGATACTGCTTCATAAGCTGTTTGAGAAATGTTATGCCGTCCACTCTGGGCATGATAATATCGATAACAATAACATCCGGCTTAAGAGTCATTATTTTATCGCGGGCTTCAAAAGCGTCAGCTGCTTCGCCAACTAACTCAATATTGATCGCACTTGAAAGACCTGCTTTAAACGAGGTACGGAATGTTGCCGAATCGTCGACCAAGAATATTTTCACTTTATTTGCTGAATTTGTTTTTTCTGTAATCAATCCGGCACACCCCCTTTAATTAAATTCAATAAGGGGCATCACCCCAGCCGTAAAACGACCGGGGTCATCCCCCCGAAAAAACTGCGTGTTTCTCCGTCATAAAGGCGGGGAATATCAAGCTGTACTCAGAGCAGGTTTAGTCTCTTCCAAAGCCTTGTCAATGCTGGCTTTTTGATGAGATCTTTCTGTAAACCGCAGGCTTGATGTATGTATATCTTGTATTTCTGCCAACGCTTTCCGCATGACCTATAAAAAGGTATCCGTTTTCCTTGGTAACGTCGTAGAATCTTTCAACAAGAGCATTTTTAGTGTCCTGCTCAAAATAGATCATAACATTACGGCAGCTTATAAGGTCATACGGCTTTTGTGCAGTGATATTATTCATAAGATTGAACTGTTTGAATGTTATCTGCTTTCTGAGACGGTCAATGACCTGATACTGATTATTGGCGGTTTTGGTAAAGTATTTTGTCAGCCACTGTTTAGGAACGTCCTTTATCATGTCCTCGGCATAAATTCCTGCCTGAGCTGTTTTAAGCACGTCTGTATCAAGGTCTGTAGCAAGCAGATTTACGTGCCATGAGGACGCCTTTGATCCGAAATAGTCGTCGATGGTCATTACAATAGTATATGGCTCCTGCCCTGTAGATGATGCCGCGCACCATAAATTCAGAGAATGTGTAGATGCATTCTCTTTTTCAAAATAAGGCAGAACTGTGCTTTTCAGGAATTCAAAATGCTCCGGCTCACGCATAAAGAAGGTATGATTCGTTGTGAGCTTGTTTACAAGCTGCATTGTCTCATTGCCTGTCTTGTCAGCAAAAGCAAAGTCAATGAATTCCTTGAAGCTCTTGAATCCACGGGAAACCAGCATATTTGAAAGTCTTCCCTCTATAAGAACCCGTTTCTTTTCAAGATTTATACCATAATTTTTTTTCATATAGGCTACGAGACGATTGAAATCATCGTCGGTAAGCTTCATCATCAGACAACACTCCCATCATCATTGATAAGCTTATAGCAGTCAATAAGAAGTCTTATACCGCTTTCAAGATTAATAAGTGACTTTATGTAACGATTGGCATTTACGTTCTTGGAGTCAGGAGTATTGCTTATATCGCTGGGCTTTACACTGATAACCTCCTGTACTCTGTCGACAATGATACCCACCTGATTTCCGTCCTCGAACTCAAGAACGATGATACAGGTCCTGTCGTCATAGGGAATTTCCTCAATACCGAAGCGCTTTCTCACGCTTATAACAGGAACTACCCTGCCGCGGATATTGATTACACCCTTGATATGATCAGGGATCTTAGGTACAACTGTGATCTGTTCAATTGTAATAATGTCCTTTACATAAATTACCTCGATACCATAAATAGTATCACCGATGCTGAAAGAAAGCACCTCATTGCTGTCTATAATATCAGTGCTCTCCTCGCTGGGAAGAGCTGTCATGTTATTGTTTTCTTCCATTTATGTTCTTCCTTTCCTTAACGACGGACCAAAGCAGCCCGCTTTTTATTCAGAGACGACCTCCTTATCAAAGACACCGCACTCTTTATCAAAGCGCTGCACCCTTTATCAAAGCACCGCACCCTTTTTCAAAGCACTGCACCCTTTTTCAGAGCCGCACCCCTTAGAAATCCCTTACAATATTACTTACGTCGAGAATGATAGTAATAGAACCATCACCCAGTATTGAACAGCCGGACATACCGTTCTGTTTTACATTGTAGTTGCTGAGCAGCGGTGAGAACGGCTTCAGAACTACCTGCTGCTCACCGATAAGCTCATCGGCAAAGAGGCAGGCGCGTTTTCCGTCGGTCTCCACCAGAATAACGATACCCTCAAACAGATCCACCGTAACAGGCTCAAGATCATATATCTCATACAGTCTGATAAGCGGATAGCACTCGCCGCGGAGCATTATCATCTCTCTGCCGCTTGTATCTCTTACGAGCTGCTCGGGACTTACCTTGAAGGACTCGCAGATAGAGTTTATCGGGATAGAGAAAATAGACGAACCAACAGTGATCTCCATGCTGTCCACGATAGACAGTGAAAGCGGGATCTTTATAATGAACTTTGAGCCCTCGCCGTATTTGGATTCGATAGAAACCGTTCCGCCGATCTTCTCAATGTTCTTCTTAACAACGTCCATACCAACGCCTCTTCCGGAGTACTCTGTAACCTGCTCGTTAGTGGAGAAGCCGGGAAGCATTATCATGTTGACTATTTCCTTATCGGTATAATCGCTTGCAGGCTTGGTGAGTATTCCGTTTCTCTCAGCCTTTGCAAGGACTGCCTCAGGATTGATGCCCTGACCGTCGTCTGCAACAACTATTATAACCTCACCGGAGGAGTTATAAGCTGAAAGTGTGATCTTGCCCTTTGGAGATTTTCCGGCAGCGATACGATCCTCTACATTATCCTCGATACCGTGATCCATAGAGTTACGAACCATGTGCATAAGCGGGTCGTTGAGCTGATCGATGATAGACTTGTCTACCTCAGTTTCCTCACCCTCGAAAATAAGGTCAACATCCTTACCAAGCTTTACCTTCATATCTCTTACGATACGTGTCATTTTATTGAAAGCGCCGGAAACGGGAACCATTCGGATAGACATAACTGCATCCTGAAGGTCTCCGTTGAGCTTGCGGAGCTGTCTTGCAGATTTC
Source organism: Oscillospiraceae bacterium (assembly GCA_022511485.1). Lineage (GTDB taxonomy): Bacteria > Bacillota > Clostridia > Oscillospirales > Ruminococcaceae > RGIG8773. The sequence continues at coordinate 14,425 of JAFLUJ010000012.1, forward strand.
TGGAAATTATCCAGCCTCAGACCCTTAAGGTCGGGATTGGATGTGACCATAGCCTCAGTGATAACGATCTCACCAACCAGATCAAGGAGAGTATCCAGCTTGTTAAGGTTGACGGAGATAAGAGACTGCTTTGCTCCTCCCCCTCCTCCTGCGGGCTTGGCAGCGGCAGGAGCAGCCGCAGGCTTGGCAGCAGGCTTCGGAGCTTCCTGCTTAGGCGCGGCAGCGGGTGCAGCGGCAGCAGCTGCCTGTGCAGGAGCAGCTGATGCAGCAGGAGCTGCCTGAGCGGCAGCAGCTGCCGCTCCCTCCTCAGTTCCCTCATCCGGAGCTGAAGGAGCATTGGGATCGATCACTTCATATGATTTAACACTTGGAGTGCTCTCAATAACCTGGAAAACGTTCTGAGGCTTTTCGGATTTGAAGTGTACAACGAAGCCGTCGTCAGCAATAACCTTTGCAGTCTCGGGGTTGCTCTCAATATCAGCAGGCTCGTATGTAACAGCGTCGCAGACATCGCGGATATTGTTTATGACAAGTGCAGCACGGAGATTCTCCATCTTGCAGTCATCCTCAAAGTGGATCCTTACAGAGGTGGAGTCCACATCTGCGGAAGCAGCGCTTGCGCCCGAGCCTCTCTGCATCACTTCACAGGTCTTTACATTTGGAGTATTCTGTATAGTATCAAGGATAGCATCAATAGTAACTCCGTTTGCAGGACAGAAATTGATCTCAAAGCCATCGCTTACTATAGTCTGGGCTGTTTCACTGTTTGTTTCAATATCGGAAGGTATATATTCAAGTTTTGAACACATCTCGCTTATACGGTTTATTACCAGTATAGCGCGAAGGTTCTCCATTTTGCAGTCCTCTTCAAAGTGTACCTTCACAGCGGTAAAATCAGTTGCGGAAGCTGTTCCGGCAGAAGCAGGTGCAGCAGCGGGTGCAGGCGCAGCAGCGGGTGCAGCAGGAGCGGCGGCAGCGGGTGCAGCGGCAGGTGCAGCTTCTCCGCCCTTTAATACAGCAGCAAAAGCGTGTATCTTATCTATCTGCTCTGTAAAGTCAGTAGCGGTATACTCATCCTCCTGTATAAGCTCGATCTCTGCTTTAAGAAAATCAGAGGCGGTAAAAACCAGATCATAAAGATCACTCATTGAAGAGATCACAGGATTGTCCTCACGGATGATATAAAACATGTCCTCAATAGCATGAGCAAGCTTTGACATATTATCAAGCCCCATCATAGCGGAAGATCCCTTGATAGTATGCATGGTACGGAAGATCTCATTGATCTCTTCCTCACCGAAGCTGCTTTCGTTTTCTGTTTTCATAAGGACCTGGTCAAGCTGTTCAAGAAGCGATGTAGTTTCAAACACATACGCATCTGCCATTGCTTCCATTCCTGCTTCAAATTTTGCCATAAAAACACCTACCTACTTTATTAATCAGTTTCCGCAAGGGGTTATGCTCCGTTCCGGCGCGCCCCATTATATAACGTGAAACAATTATATTACTTAGGCAACCGCCGCCTGCACATATATAAAGTACAGGGAGATACAAAATGCCATAGTATTTCTATAATACATTTTAATTATACTATAAAAAATGCTTTACTACAAGCCCAAAATGTGATATAATAAAAATATCTAAGAAAAATTTTTTAGTGAAATTTTGTTAAGAATCCACAAATATGATAATTTTTTGAAGAAATTGATGAATTTTTAGTGAAAAAGTGTACAATTATGTAGTCAACAATAAAAATATATTGTCGTTCGATGTAAAATTTTAACATAAAGGGATCTTTGAAAACCTTCTTCACGGCAGATACTATTATACATATACGAAGCTTTGACCGTTTCCCGGTTTTCAGAAGACCCCATATAGAAAGGAAGAAAAGGTATGTCCGATATGTTAAGGGTAACCACCCCGGTCGCTCCAAGGGAATATAACCCCAACCAGGGCACCAGACCCCAGGCTCCGGAACAGGTATTCGAGCTTGGCAACGTGGACTACGTAAACAAGCCCAATGAGCGGGACGAGCAGCTCGGCGAACAGAATCTGAAGGATCAGTCAGGATCGGGACTTCCGAAGCTTCAGTCGGAGATCGCAAAAGATCCGGCTCTTTCCTCAGTACTGCTTAAAGGACTTGTAAGCGGAAACGCTCTGACCGCTTTGCAGGCTGCCGGAAATGCAGAGCTGCTGAACAAGATAACAGAATTCGCCAACGAGATAATGCTGCTTCCCAACAGCGACAAGATCGCAGAGGATATGGTCCGCCAGCAGGACGAGGCAACTATTTTCAGCGGAGAGCTCTGGAGCGAGCTCAAGGAACTGCTGTCAGAAATGAGCGGATCACCTGTAGGAGAAGAAATGAGCCTTGCGGTGCTGGACTTCCTTAAAGCAGCAGCGGCGGCAGAGGCAAGGGACAGCATACTTATGTCCATATCCGCAGGACTGCGTTATCTTGCGTCGGAAACAGCCCAGAGCCGTGAGCTTGTGGATCTGCTGAATCAGACAGCAGACAAGCTTAATGCGGAAAATTTTTCCGAGGTGAAAAATGATGTTCTGGCACTGGTGAACTATCTTGAAACAAGTCTGCTCCTGAGCGATAAAACAAAAAGCCTTATGTCGCTGATAACATACAATCTCTCACGTTTCAGCAACGACAGCGAAGCAGTAAGGGACAGCTTTCAGGCAATAGTAAATATGGCTCCCGACGCCGAGACAGCCGATAAGCTGAACGCACTTTTCTCAGGGTTCATAGACAGAGCAAAGCTGCCTCAGGATGTAAAGCTTGCCGCTATGAATGACGACGGTTCTCCCGCCTCCGCAGCACAGAGATCCATGACGATGCTTACCGAGCGTCTTGCCAACGCTGTCAATGAAGGTGCAAGGAGTATGTCACATGAAGAGCTTCTGGAACATTTAAGCAAGATCGAATCTGAACTTTCAGAAAACCTTTCCCTTTCAAAAGGTATAGAAATACTTAAAGAAACATTTTCTCCCCTGCTGACATCCAATATGAAGGGCGGCTTGAACACACTTATAAGAGCCTTTGAAAACGACAAGGATCTTAACGCTCTTATTGACCGTCTCAACGTCATAATAAACAGGATCGAAGATATGGACAGCAAGCTTGCACTTGCCCAGAGTTTAAATCTGCTGCTTGCCGATATGTCACATATAGAAGGAGTAAGCTATCGTCCTCCCACGGCTATGGAAAATATGCTGGACTTCCTTATAAAGAACATCAACGATCCGTCTCTGAGATCACTTGCAGCCATGAACCGTTCGGAAATGCTCCAGGGACTTCTCACAGCGCCGGGAGTATTCACACCGCTTCTTCATTTCCTTGTACCCATGAATATGGACGGTCTGAAAGCATTCGGAGAGCTCTGGGCTGACCCTGACGCCGGCAAGGGTACTGACGGCGCAGAAAGCGACAAGCAGCTGTTCCTCTGTTTTGATATAGAGGACGTGGGATATTTTGAGCTTGAGATATACACCCACGGAAAAAATATAAACGCCTCGCTGCTTTGTCCGCCGGGCACGGAAAAGGATTATTCATCTCTTAAGGACACGATACCGGTGATAGCGTCCTCCTGCGGTTATACAGCAGAGAATCTTTCCATCAAGCCGCTAAAGAGGAAGCGCGATCTTACCAATGTATTCCCCAAAATCAATGAAAGGAGGAGCGGTCTGAATGTCAGTGTATAGAGGAAAAAAGCCAAGCAACGCCGCCGTAGCGCTGAAATACAATCCGGAAAAGGACTATACACCTATAGTAGTAGCCTCCGGACACGGACACGTAGCGGAAAAGATCATCAATCTTGCAGATGAAAACGGAGTTCCGGTATACCGGGACGATTCCACCACCGCCCTGCTTACAATGCTGAACGTGGGACAGGGTATCCCTCCCGAGCTTTATCAGGTAGTAGCCGGAATTTACGTTCAGGTCATGCAGCTTGCAAAGGAAAACAAGAACAAGCCTAAGCTTTGACCTTTATCGACCCCCACCGTTAAAGAAACAAATGATCAAGCAAACTTAGCCCCCTCTCCAGGGGGCGGTGATGTATTTCACATACTCTTTTAGAAACAAAAATTTACTTGCTAATACTTAGGACTGCTACACCATTAAAAAGTGCAGCAGTCCTTTTTTACCTGATCTTATAAAACAGCCTCATTGTATTTTCGGTTGTCTGCTTCGCCACAAGCTCCGGGGAGACCCCTTTCACCTCGGCGATCTTCTGTATGATGTAGATTATCATACTGCTGTCGCACCGCTTGCCCCGGTTTGGTTCGGGAGCCATATAAGGACAGTCCGTTTCCAGCATCAGCCTGTCAAGGGGAACAGCTTCCAGAGCCTCGATCGCCTTTCTGGCGTTTTTGAACGTGAGCACTCCGGTAAAGCTTATGTTCATTCCCAGAGCAAGTACCTGCCTTGCAGTCTCCGCAGAGCCGGAGAAGCAGTGCATTACGCCGTTTACCTTTCCCCTTTCCCGAAGGATATTCATAGTATCCTCTGTTGCATCCCGGGAGTGTATCACCACCGGCAGGGAAAGCTCCTCTGCAAGATCCAGCTGCTCCTTAAAAATTCTTTTCTGGAGCTCAGGGTCATATCCCTCATAATGATAGTCCAGACCGATCTCACCGATAGCTACTGTCCTGGGAAGCTCAGCCCATTTTTTAAGGGAGTCCAGATAATCAGAGGGAGTTCCCTCCACATCTTCGGGATGGATACCCACCGCAGCGTAAACAAAGGGATATTTTTCCGAGTACTCCACCGAAAGACGGGAGCGCTCCATATTACAGCCCATGTTTACGATGCTCCGGACGCCGGCATTATGGATACGTTCAAGAAGCTCGTCCCTGTCCGGATCAAACTGTTCCGCGTCATAGTGAGCATGGGAATCTATATATTCAAGCATGATTATCACCCTTCTGAATTTTTGTAATCTTATTTATAATCGGCTCTTTATCGGAAGCCACATCAATAATGTGATTTTCACAGCAAACTCCGTAATGAGTATACTCTGCCTGAGCTACAGGAGCGGATTTTTTAATATAGTCCAGATAATTTGATTTTGAATAAATACGAAAATGCCCTCCAGTAAATTTTTCATTGTCGTCCCATACTGTAAAGCTTTCATTCCTTACGCTGTATCCCACATATCTCTCAAAGAAAATATCATATACCACCGAGTGATCCGGAATGACACTTATGCAGTTTTTTATTATCTCAACCAATTTTTCGTCGCCGAAATTCTCCTCCAGTTTGTTTTTATCTTCATCGGAAGTCCTTTCGTAAGAAGCTCCGCAGATGATAATATGCAGATTATTATCCTCATCATCGTTCAGGCATACAAGAAATGTATTTTTCAAGCTGTTGATCTCATCAATCATCTTGTCAGTCATTATTATTCCTCGTTTTAATACATTTAGTAATATAATCCCATAATATTACGCAATAGCGCAGTCTTTTGTAATAATATGTGATAAATATACTGTCAGTAATCATCTGACCGCATTATGTAATCAGGGAGCTTCTCTTTTGCATAGCTTTCAAAACTCTCGTCACGAAGTTCCACAGCAGGAAAGTAGCCGTTATTCTGTTCAAGTTCCATGAACTCCGCCAGCCTGACTTCAAAGGTGTCGTTGTCGACCTCCTCGCCGTCTATATAAGCCTTACCGTATTCCTCGATATGGCGGTCAGAAGTATCCACGAATGTTCCGGATTCTCTGTATATTGAAGCAGACACCGTATATTCCGTACCTGTCCAGTCATAAAGATAGTATTCCTCATTGCCGAAAGTACCCCACGTATGACCATGAAAAGGACAGAACAGAATTTGTTTTGTATCGGCTAAATAACTGACGCTTCCCCAGTCGGACATGGTTGCAAGCTCCAGTTCATTCAGACCATTGTCATTATAGTAAAGGATTATTGTATACCCGAACGGGTTTACCTCAATGACAGCTTCGGGAATATCATCGCCGTTTATATCGTCTATGTAAAATCCCTGATAGAAGTCAAGATCATTGATATATTCAGCATAGGCGTGCTGCCATTCGTATTCGCAGCTGTCCTCCGGCTCTGTCAGGGAAGCTTCGGTAACAGAGCCGTCTGTGGTCTCACTTTCTGTTTCCGGTTCATCGGCGGGAGCTTCTGTTTCCTCTGCCTCGGTTTCGGACACCGGGGATACATCTGAGCTGTCCGACACCTGGGAAAGGACGCTGCTTGTTGCCTCCGATGACGTCTGTTCCTCGTTTGCGGAGCCTTCACACGCCGCAGATGCAATTGCAATAAGTATCAGTGCTAAAGCAGTAAATCTGTTTCTCAAAATTGTCACTCCTTAAAAATATAAAATTGCCATATACTATTTTACATTTTACCGGTCAAAGATACAATCGGCAATATATCCAAACTTTATCCACCGAGGGAACGGAGATTTAAAATAAAAACTTGGTGAAAAGTATTGACAAATGCGGATTTATGTGCTATTATGAAGAGTATTACATTTGCATTGTTGTGCCAGGAATTTGTTGTTTTAACAATATGATGGGTTTGATTTTTCCACAAATTATATTTTTTGAATAAAACTCAAAATATTAATCTATAAATCTTACAGTTTTAAGTGGTATTTTTTGTGCAAGTATACGAATTCCAAAAATCTTGCTAAAACCTGTTGACTATCCCGCCAAAATAGGTTATAATAAATACGATGTTAGAAATCGTCTAATACATTCAATTAGTTTAACATCCGTTTTGTTGTCTCCTTTCTTTTGTTCTACACATATTTTACTTATCTCATTTCATTTGCAGGGCTCGTTGCCCTGCTATTTTTTTGCTCTATCAGAAAACAGAAGTCAGATGGCAGAGGATAGAACCGCCGTGAAACGGAGTATTACTTCACAAAATATTAACTGATGAATTACCGTGAATTAACCTCCTGTATTTGACAAATTTTTTTAATTAGGATATAATAATAAAAGTACAGCAAACTTTGCTAAATAATTGTAATCATAAATATAAAACCCAGGAGGATATAAAAATGTCAAACAAAACCTTTTACATCACCACCCCTATTTACTACCCGTCGGGCAATCCCCATATCGGACACTGCTACACAACCGTAGCCTGTGACTCCATCGCCCGGTATAAGAGAATGCAGGGATATGATGTTATGTTCCTCACCGGCACAGACGAGCACGGTCAGAAGATCGAGGAAAAAGCCGCTGAAAAAGGAGTTACCCCCAAGCAGTACGTTGACGAGATCGTGGAGATCTTCAAGAAGCTCTGGTCTTATATGAATATCAGCTATGACAGATATATCCGTACAACAGACGACTACCACGTGGAAGCGGTACAGAAAATTTTCAAGGCTCTCTATGACAAGGGATACATCTATAAAGGAGAGTACAAGGGAAAATACTGCACCCCCTGCGAAAGCTTCTGGACGGAATCCCAGCTTGATGAAAACGGATGCTGTCCCGAATGTCACCGGGAGGTAAAGGAATCCAGAGAGGAAGCCTACTTCTTTAAAATGTCCCCATTTGCGGACAGGATCGAGAAACTCCTGCTTGAGACCGACTACCTCCGTCCCAAGACCCGCGCCGTTGAGCTTGTAAACAATTTCATCAAGCCGGGACTTGAAGATCTGTGCGTATCAAGAACTACATTCAAGTGGGGAATCCCTGTTACCTTTGATGACAAGCACGTCGTATATGTGTGGATAGATGCTCTTTCCAACTATATTTCAGCTCTGGGATACGAAAACAGTCAGTACAGCGACTACGAAAAATTCTGGCCTGCGGACGTCCACATGGTTGCAAAGGACATCATGCGTTTCCATGCAATAATCTGGCCAGCAATGCTTATGGCTCTTGAACAGCCACTGCCGAAGCATCTTGCAGTCCACGGCTGGATCACATTCAACGGTCAGAAAATGAGCAAATCCCTTGGCAATGTTGTAGACCCTCTTATTTTGGGCGAAAGATACAGTCCGGACGCTATCCGTTATCACATCATGCGGGAAATGGCTCTCGGCTCGGACAGCTCATTCTCCAATAAGATAATGATAGACCGCATCAATTCCGACCTTGCCAACGACCTTGGAAACCTTGTTTCCCGCACCGTTGCAATGGTTATCAAATATTTTGACGGAACACTCCCTGCGGAACGGGAAGCAGACCCACTTGACGACGAGCTTATTTCCATGGCAAAGGCTCTCCGGGACAACGTTGACAGGTTCGTGGACGAAACTCAGCTCAACAATGCCCTTGCAGAGATATTCAAGGTAATAAGCAGAGCAAATAAATATATTGACGAGACTGCTCCCTGGGTTCTTGCCAAGGACGAATCAAAGAAAGCCCGTCTTGCCACAGTGCTTTATAATCTGCTGGAAGCAATAAGAATTTCGACTACATTGCTTTCCTGCTTCATGCCCACAACAATGCCGAAGGTCTGGGAGCAGATAGGCGCAGAGGACAGCGTTATCAATTATGACTGCGCAGGAAAATTCGGTGTCCTCCCTGCAAATGTCACTGTTAAAAAGGGAGAGGTGCTTTTCCCACGTCTTGACATTGACAAGGAGACCGAGGAGCTTAACGCCATCATTCTTAAAAACGCTCCCGCTCAGACTGAGGATACCGACAAGGCAAATCTTGTTCCTATTGCGGATACCATTAAAATTGAGGATTTCGGAAAGGTAGACCTTCGTGTCGCAGAAATAAAGGCTTGCGAAAAAGTCCCCAAGGCAAAGAAGCTTCTCTGCTTGCAGCTTGACGACGGCTTCGGAACACGTCAGGTAGTTTCGGGGATCGCAAAGTGGTACTCTCCGGAAGACCTTATCGGAAAGAAGATAATCGTTGTTGCAAATCTTGCTCCCGCTACACTCTGCGGAGTAGAATCCAACGGAATGATAGTCGCTGCCGACATCGAGGACGCCGCCCGTGTCATTTTCGTTGACAAGGACATCCCCAACGGAGCAAAGCTCCGCTAAAGGGATGTTGCACAGAACTGTTTCATGAGTAAATATATTGTGAGCAATAATGTAAATCATAATTTGGAAAATTATTTCTGTACTCTTACTGGGGAAAAC
>JAFLUJ010000301.1 GCA_022511485.1 Oscillospiraceae bacterium
GCAGAGGTCAATATCCTGTCGGACGGTGCGGGCGTACCTGTGAGATTTATGGGCGTGCCTGTGCGATGTGCGGAGGGTCTCTCCGTGCAGCATTTGTGGATCTGATATGGGCGGAGCGTTCTGTTCCGCTCATTTTTATTATTTCTGGGGGTGCTTATCATAGCAGGCAGCAAAGATAGCAAGGATATTCAGATCAACGAGGAAATACGCGACAAGGAAATAAGAGTAATTGACAACGACGGTTCACAGCTCGGAGTTATGTCAGCTAAGGATGCCCTTAAGCTGGCGGACGAAAAGGAACTGGATCTGGTAAAGATCGCACCGCAGGCAACTCCTCCGGTGTGTAAGATCATGGATTACGGCAAGTATGTTTTTGAACAGAGCAAGCGTGAAAAGGAAGCTCGTAAAAATCAGAAGGTCGTGGATATAAAGGAGATAAGAATGTTCTCCACCATCGACACCAACGATTTCAATACCAAGGTGAATCAGGCTATAAAGTTCCTGAAATCCGGGGATAAGCTCAAGGTTTCCGTGCGCTTCAAGAAAAGAGCTATCGCTCACCCTCATCTGGGAGAGGAGCTTTTAGAGAAGTTCAAGGCGGCTTGTTCGGAGTTTGGTACAGTTGAAAAGCCAAGCAAAATGGAGGGACGCGCTCTTGTGATGTTCGTTTCTCCCAAGGCTTCAAAATAATATAAGGGGGTCTCTGGAATCCGGAGGCGGGGAAATTTGCCGCGAAGGAGATATCCGGAGTTCCCATGAGTATGTTAAATTAAAGGAGGATACATTATGCCAAAGCAGAAGACACATTCCGGCGCTAAGAAGCGTTTTAAGCTCACTAAGAATGGTATGGTAAAATACCAGAAGACCAACAGACGTCACAGACTCACACAGAAGGCTACAAAGCGCAAGAGAATAAACAGAGCGGCAGGCTACACAGGCTCTGCAAATACCGCTACAGTAAAGCAGCTTATCCCTTACAAATAATAGGTAACGGCTGTATATCAGAACAAAACTAATTAAACGGAGGTAAAAGATTATGGCTCGTGTTAAGGGAGCAATGGCTACTCGTAAGAGAAGAAATAAAGTTTTAAAGCTTGCTAAGGGCTACTGGGGCGCAAAGAGCAAGCATTTCAAGATGGCTAAAGAAGCCGTTATGAAATCCGGCAATTACGCTTATATTGGCAGACGTCTTAAGAAGCGCGATTTCAGAAAGCTCTGGATCACAAGAATTTCCGCAGCCTGCAAGCTCAACGGAATGAACTACTCCACATTCATGAATGGTCTTAAGAAGGCAGGAGTTACACTCAACAGAAAAATGCTTTCCGAGATCGCTATCAATGATGCGGACGGATTCAAGGCTCTTACCGAAAAGGCAAAGGCCGCTCTTTAATTGAAGAGGTGTTAGGGTCAGAAGCGAATTTTTGCTTCTGACTTTTGCCGTTTTTCACGTCCCGAAAATTCATATCCCGGAGGACTCATTATGCAGCACATCACTTCAAAGGATAACCCGAATATCAAGCTTTACCGGAAGCTTGCATCCGGGAAAAAACACCGCAGGGAAACGGGTCTTTTTGTTCTTGAAGGGATACGTCTGATCTCCGATGCGGTAAAAGAAAATGCAAAGCTGCACTCTGTTTTTATAACGGAAAGCTGCCTTGAAAAAATGCAGGGTGAAGCTTTGGATTTTCAGAACACATACATTATTTCTGAGGAGCTTGCGGAAAGCATGGCTGATACCGGAAGCACACAGGGTGTCTTTGCCATATGTGAAGCTCACTGCAAAGTTCCGGCTTCCGACACCATTAAAAGCGGAGGAAAGTATATCCTGCTCCATTCGGTGCAGGATCCGGGAAATCTGGGAACTATCATTCGTACTGCCGACGCTGTGGGAGTGGATGGGGTGTTTCTGGCAGAATGCTGCGATCTGTATAATCCCAAGGTGATACGCTCCACAATGGGAAGTATTTTCAGACTGAACGTCTCCGAGGTAAGGTTTGACGAGGTGTTTCCTCTTTTTAAGGAAAGAGGGGTCAGGACATATGCGGCGGTCATTGACAGTGACGCAGTTTCCCTTACCGACTGCGATTTCTCGGAGGGCGGTGCGGTGCTTATCGGCAACGAGGGAAACGGTCTTCCGAGGAAGGTCTCCGATTCCTGTGATGTCCGTCTTACAATAAAAATGCAGGGAAACGTCAATTCCCTTAATGCAGCTATGGCTGCCGGAATAATCATGTGGGAATTAGAGAAATAGAGGATAGAAAACAATATATTAGGAGTGTTTATAGTGGACAGACAAAATGTTTTTGAATGGCTTTGGATAGTTAATTGCTTCGGCTGCGGAAGCCGCCGTATCTGGGAGGTAATGGAGAAGTTCCCTTCAATGACAGAAATGTACAAGGCTCTGAAAGAACCGGATAAAATGCAGCACCTGCTCCTTCCAAAGGAGCTTAAGACTGCGAAAAGTACGGACGAAGCTCAGATAAACGAGCTTATTTCCTATTGTGAAGCACATAATATATACATACTTACCTTTGATGATGAAATTTATCCGGAAAGGCTCCGGTCTATATATAATCCCCCGGCGCTGCTGTTCTGCCGTGGTGATCTGAACTGTCTGAAAAATGATTTCTGTCTTTCCGTAGTGGGAACGAGAAAGCCATCCGATTACAGCGTTAAGCTTACTTCTGCGCTTGTCAAGGAGCTGTCAGCCTTTGGAATGTGCATAATCAGCGGCTTTGCAGTTGGGATCGATATTACTGCAAGTCTTGCTGCGGTAAGGAACAGAGGTAAGACCATCGCGGTTCTTGGCTGCGGTCTGGATCATGATTATCCCGCTCCTAATGTAAGGTATCGCAGCGAGATAGAGGCAAACGGTCTGTTTATTTCCGAATATTATCCTAAAGCTACAGGAAGCAGGAATTCTTTCCCTGCAAGAAACAGGATACTTTCCGGACTGTCACTGGGTACGATAGTCATTGAAGCAGGCGCAAAAAGCGGCGCTCTTGTTACAGCAAAGCTTGCCGCAGATCAGGGACGTGATGTTTTTGTTGCTGCTCCTCACGATCTTTTCGACAGAAGATACGGCGGAAATGTTTCCCTTATCAGAGACGGAGCGATATGTCTCTGCGGTATAAGGGATATTATGTATGAATATTACGAAAATTACTCACATAAAATAGCAAATGCAGCGGGCATACTGTCGGCAATGAATAAGGGCAGAAGCTCCGGTGAAACAGGTCATGCCGCGTCGGAAAGAAATATTTCCGAAGGTCATGCTTCCGAAAAGCGTGAGGAAGCTCCTGTGCCTGTCAGAAACAGCAATGCTCCGGACTTTGATGTATCCCTCCTTACAGATGATGAAGCAATGGTATACGACGCGCTGAAAAAAGCAGGGAAACCAATGCTTGCAGACGAGCTTGCATCAGAACTGGATACGGATATTTCCGAAATACTGTCACTGCTTACCGATCTGGAGCTTAACGGAGCAGTGCACTCGGAATCCGGACAAAGCTATGCTGCAAACTAACAACAGATCATCCCGACTGTCGGGTTCATATAGATTTGAAAGGGTTGAGAAATAATGTCAAAACTTGTGATCGTAGAGTCGCCTGCAAAGGCTAAAACAATAAAGAAATATCTTGGAAGCGGCTATGAGGTAGTGGCTTCCATGGGTCATGTCCGGGATCTGCCCAAGTCAAAGCTTGGCGTGGACGTTGATAACGGTTTTGAGCCGGTCTATATGGATATAAAGGGCAAGGAAGAGCTTATAGAAAGCCTCAAAAAGGAAGCGGAGAAGTCCGATTTCGTATATCTGGCAACTGACCCTGACCGTGAGGGCGAGGCTATTTCCTGGCATCTTGCTCATATGCTTGATCTTCCTCTGGAGGATGCAAACCGGGTCACTTTCAACGAAATTACAAAAACAGGTGTAAAGAACGGTATGGACAATCCCCGTTCCATTGATATAGACCTTGTGAACGCACAGCAGGCAAGACGTATCGTTGACAGGATCGTGGGATATAAGTTGTCTCCGTTTTTGTGGAAAAAGGTAAGACGGGGACTTTCCGCCGGCAGAGTGCAGTCTGTTGCGGTATCCCTTGTGGTAGACCGTGAAAAGCAGATCAACAGCTTCAAGCCGGAGGAATACTGGTCTATTGACGCAAAAATGACCGCTCCCTCCTCAAAAAAGCAGTTTGACGCTTCCTTTGTGGGAGTGGACGGCGAAAAAACAGAGCTTCATTCTCAGGCTGAAACGGACGCAATTTTAAAGCGCATCGAGGGCGCGGAGTACACTGTTACGGAGGTAAAAAAATCCGTCCGGAGAAAATCTCCTGCACCTCCCTTTACCACCTCCACAATGCAGCAGGAGGCTTCCAAGAAGCTTGGCTTTGCCGCAGCAAAAACAATGAAGGCTGCCCAGTCTCTTTACGAGGGCGTTGATGTGGAGGGCATGGGAGCTGTGGGTCTTATCACCTACATGAGAACTGACTCCCTGCGTATTTCCGACGAGGCAAGAGCGGCGGCATATGAGTATATTGACAAGGCATACGGCAAGAGCTATATCCCCAACACTCCCAAGGTGTATAAGTCAAAATCCAACGCTCAGGATGCTCACGAGGCTATCAGACCTTCCACTCCGTCCATTACTCCGGACAGGGTAAAGTCCAGTCTTACTGCCGAGCAGTATAAGCTTTACAAGCTCATCTGGGAACGTTTTATCGCCAGTCAGATGGCAAATGCTGTCCTTGACACCGTTTCTGTTGATATAGACGCTAACGGCTGCAATTTCCGTGCTACCGGCTTCTCGGTAAAATTTGACGGATTTACCGTTCTGTATGAGGAGTCCAAAAACGAAGAGGAGGGCAAGGTTCTCCCCAATATTGAAGTGGGAGATAAGCTGAAACTGAAAAATATTGACGGACACCAGCATTTTACTCAGCCTCCCGCAAGATATACGGAAGCTACTCTTATAAAGGCTCTGGAGGAAAACGGTATCGGACGTCCTTCCACATATGCGCCGACTATTTCGACTATCACAAACCGTTTCTATGTTGAAAGGGATGGTAAGCAGCTTCGTCCTACGGGACTTGGCGAGGTCACTACCGAGCTTATGAAGCAGCACTTCAAAAACATCGTAGATTCAAAATTTACTGCTTCAATGGAAAGCGACCTTGATAAGATTGAAGTGGGAGAAAGAAACTGGGTAGAAACTCTCAGTGATTTCTACGGCGATTTTGCGGACACTCTTTCCAAGGCGGAAAAAGCTATGGACGGAAAGCGTGTAAAAGTTCCCGACGAGGAGACCACCGAGGTCTGCGAGGTCTGCGGAAAGCCTATGGTAATAAAGATCGGACGGTTCGGAAAGTTTTTGGCTTGCAGTGGTTTCCCCGATTGTACAAACACAAAGCGTATCGTCAAGGACACCGGGGGAGTGTGTCCCAAGTGTCATAAGAAGGTGCTCCAGAAGAAGTCCAAGAAGGGCAAGAAGTATTTCGGATGTGAGGACAATCCCAATTGTGATTTCATGACATGGGATACTCCTGTTTCGGATAAATGTCCTAAGTGTAACGACGGCACTACCCTGTTCAAAAAGGGCGGAAAGATGTTCTGTCTGAAGGACGGCTGCGGGTACGAGGTGGCTATTAAAAAGGAAAAATAACAGACGCAAAGTACAATTTGGTGATAAAAATGCTGATCGAAAAAGCAAAGCAGCAGCTTGAAAAAGCCGGCTGGTATGAGGGCAGAAAAATTGATATTACAGAACAGGAGAAATTTCTTGAAGATCTGGGATATGAAGTTTTTGATGCCGCAAAAAGATTTATGGAGGAATATGGTGAACTCGAAATCTACGATAGATATTTAGGATATGAAAATACTATTTTTGAGCATCATCATACTACTTGTATTAAACGTATTTTATTGGATAACGAAAAATTTGACCTTGATAAAGAGGTCGGGAAAAAAACTATTCCAGTTTTGATTCGTTCTGGTGAGGTATGTGTATTCATATCAGAAGATGAGAAATTCTATGTTTACATGGGCTTAATGTGTGAAAATAGTGACGAATTATGGAATGACTATTATGGCGATGTAGCTCATTTTGTCCTTACATGGAAAGAAATTGCTGAGGGCAAGCCTCTCAGAAAAAATTTTTCTCCCCCACAGCGTGGACGGGAGTATCTGTAAAATAAATAATCAAAATCGCTTTCTATAAGAAAAGCAACAGACGCAAAGGCACAATTTGGTGATAAAAAATGTTAATTGAAAAAGCAAAGCAGCAGCTTGAAAAAGCCGGCTGGTATGAGGAAAGAAAAATTGATATTTCAGAGCAGGTCAAATTTCTTGAAAGCTTAGGATATGAGGTTTTTGACGCTGCAAAGAAATTCATGGAGGAATATGGTGAGCTTGACATTTATGATAAGTATATGTTTTATGGCAGCTTAAGTACAGATCACCATACAACCTGCATTAAAGAAATACTATGGTTTAACAAAAAATCTGACCTTGATAAAGAGGTCGGGAAAAAAACTATTCCTGTATTGGTTTTGTGTGATGAAGTATATATTTTTATATCAGAGGATGGAAAGTTTTATGTTGACAGAGGTTTAAGGTGTGAAAACAGCGATGACTTATGGAATGACCAATATGGCGATGTAGGTCACTTTGTCCTTTATTGGCATGAGATCGCAGAAGGTAAACCTCTCAGAAAAAATTTTTCTCCCTCACAGCGTGGACGTGAATATTTGTAAGTATGTTACAAACAATCGAAAATGAGGTATAAATGAAGGATAAAAAAATCACCGTAATAGGCGCAGGACTCGCCGGCTGCGAGGCTGCTTGGCAGCTTGCCTGTTCCGGATTCCATGTTGACCTGTACGAAATGAAGCCGAAAAAATTTACTCCTGCTCATAAATATAAGGGCTTTGCGGAGCTGGTGTGCTCCAACTCCCTGAAAGCGTCACGGGTAAATTCTGCGGCGGGACTTCTCAAAGAGGAAATGTGCAGGCTCGGTTCTCTGACGGTCTCCTGTGCGGAGGCAACTGCCGTCCCTGCCGGGGGAGCTCTTGCAGTGGACAGGGAAAAATTCTCCGATATGGTGACGGAGAAGATCACCTCCCGTCCCGAAATAAATATTCTCTGCGAAGAAGTGACAGAAATTCCGGAGGGAAACGTCATCATTGCTACCGGTCCTCTGACGTCTGACGATCTTGCGGAAAGCATTGAAAAGCTTTGTGGAGGATACCTCAGCTTTTACGATGCCGCCGCTCCTATCGTTACTTACGATTCCCTTGATAAGGACAAGATCTTTTTTGCCGCAAGGTACGGCAGGGGAGACGACGATTATATAAACTGTCCCTTTACAAAGGAGGAGTACATCGCCTTCTGGAATGAGCTGAAAAACGCGGAGAGCGCTCCTGTCCACGATTTCGATAAACCAAAGGGAAAGGACGATTTTACCGTCTACGAGGGCTGTATGCCTATAGAAGTCCTTGCCAAGCGTGGGGAAGAAACAATGCGCTACGGGGCAATGAAGCCGGTGGGACTGAGCGATCCGGTGACGGGGAAGCGTCCCTATGCGGTGGTGCAGCTCCGAAAGGAAAACAGCGGAGGTACTCTTTACAATATCGTGGGGTTCCAGACAAATCTGAAATTCGGGGAGCAGAAAAGGGTCTTTTCAATGATCCCCGGACTTGCAGATGCGGAGTTTGTCCGGTATGGGGTAATGCATCGGAACTCCTTTATTAACTCTCCCAAAATGTTAAACGGGGATTTTTCAGTCCGCAGCAGGAGAAATCTTTTCTTTGCAGGACAGATAACCGGAGTGGAGGGATACATGGAGTCCGCCGCAAGCGGTATCATGGCGGGTCTTAACATGGCAAGATTGCTTGACGAAAAGGATACCATCATACTTCCAAGGGAGACTATGATAGGAGCTCTGGCAAGATATATTTCCGACGAGACGGTCACGGACTTCCAGCCAATGGGGGCGAATATGGGCATCCTGCCGGATATAGGCGTCCGTATAAAGGACAAGCAGGAGCGGTATCAGGTAATTGCGGACAGGGCTTTAGCGGCTTTTGAAGAGTATATGACAGAATTTTAAGAGGGGTAATAAGTTTGAAAATCTCCGATTTTCAAACTGCGAGTTTTGTGCTTTTCAGACTGCCGTCTGAAATTTTGCTG